>NZ_CVTX01000155.1:2592-8228 GCF_900005715.1 Pseudomonas sp. 34 E 7 | reverse complement strand
CGTGCCCGCCTGCAGGCCCAGGCGCGCGGCCCAGTCCTGAAGCAAACCGCCCACCACCTCGCCGGAATACAGCAACCGCTCCGGCATCATCGCCGGCGGGATGCCCAGTGCATCGAGCATCTCGCCCGACCAGCCGCGCGCAACCACATCGTAGACACCGCCGATATTGCCGGCGCTGCTGTGGTCCACCGCCAGCTCGCCGGTCAGGCACCAGTTGATATAGCTGTTGGGCGGCAGCAGGTAGCGCGTGTTGGCCCACACGTCAGGCTGGTGCTGCTTGAGCCAGAGCATCTTGGTGAAGCCGTAGTAGCTGTCCAGCGAGTTGCCGGTGACCGCATACATTCGGTCCAGATCGACATTCCCACGCACCCACGCCACTTGCTCACCGGCACGACGGTCCATCCAGATCAGGCACGGGTGCAACGGTGTGATCTGCGCATCCACCGCGATTCCCGAGCCGCCGTACAGGCTGCTGATGCACAACGCCTTGACCTGTTGCGCCGCAACACCGGCCTTGAGCATGCACTGCGCCACACACGCCTCGACCGCATCCAGCCAGACCTGCGGCCATTGCTCGGCCCAGCGCACTTTCGGCGTATCCACGCGATAGCCCTGGCTGTGCTGGGCGATGATCGTGCCGTGGGCATCCACCAGCAGCGCCTTGGTGCTCTGGGTCCCTATGTCTACACCCATCACGTAGTTCATCGTCAGAGCACCGGCTTCAACAGCACCTTGATCGACTTGGTCGAGTTGGCCAGCTCGAAGGCCTCGGCGAAGTCATCCAGCGGGAAGTCATGGGTGACGATGCCTTTTGACGTGACCAGGCCGCGTTCGAACAGGTCGATGGCAATTGGGTAGCAATACGGACCCAGGTGGGCGCCGCGTACGTCCAGCTCCTTGCGGTCGCCGATGATCGACCAGTCCACGCTGGTCTCGGCGCCGAACACGCTGAATTCGACGAAGCGCCCGAGCTTGCGGATCAGGTCCAGGCCCTGGGTGACGCCGGCCGGTACGCCGGTGGTCTCGATGTACACGTCGCAGCCATAATTATCGGTAAGGCCGTTGATGATTGCGCGAGCGTTGTCCCGCGACGGGTTGATCACCACATCGGCGCCGAACTTTTTCGCCAGCTCCAGACGCTCGTCGACCATGTCGATCACCACCAGTTTCTTCGGCGTCTTCAGCGCCGCCACCTGCACCATGCACAGGCCCAGGGTGCCGGCGCCGGCAATCACCACCACGTCGTCAAGCTGGATATCGCCACGGTTGACCGTATGGATCGAGCAGGCCATGGGCTCCACCAGCGCCGAGTCTTCCAGGGACACCGACTCGGGAATCTTGTGCACGATGGCCGTCTTGGGAATGCGCATGTATTGAGCCATACCGCCCTCGGCGACCTCACGCTGAAAGCCGAAGATGTTGTGCACTTCGCACATCCAGTATTTGCCCGACTTGCAGAATCGGCACTTGCTGCAAGGCACGATCTGCTCGGCGATCACCTTGTCGCCCACCGTCACTTCGAAGTGCTCCTCGGCGCCCTCGCCCGCCTCCACCACATAGCCGAAAAACTCGTGGCCCGGCACCACAGGCGCCTTGACCCAAGGATTGTCGCCGCCCCAGAACATCGCCGCGCCGGAATGGCACTTGCAATCGCTGGCGCAGATGCCGCAGGCAGCAATGCGGATCACCAGTTCATTGGGCCGCGCCTGGGGTTTGCCGATGCGCTCCAGGCGGTAGTCTTTGGGGCCGTGGCAGACGACGGCTTGCATATCAGTGTGCTTGTCCATGGTGTTCGTTCCTGTGTGGATAGAGGGTTAGCGATGGCGCTGACGGCTGATAAAGATCGCCAGCAAAATGATTGCGCCCTTGATCACGCTCTGCACGTAAGGCGATACGCCGAGCATGTTCAAGCCGTTGTTCAAGACGCCGAGCAACATGGCGCCGAGCAAGGTGCCGATGATCACGCCGCGCCCGCCGGCAATCGACGCACCGCCCAGTACCACGGCGGCAATCGCATCCAGTTCGAACGACACACCGGCATTCGGCTGGCCGCTCATCAGGCGTGAGGTCAGCACCAGCCCGGCAATCGCTGCGGTGAGGCCACTGATGCCGTACACCAGCAATTTGAAGCGCGCCGCCCGTACCCCGGACAAGCGCACCGCCTCCTCATTGCCGCCGATGGCGTAGATGTAGCGACCGATGCGCGTGTGCTGCAGCAGCACATAGGCCGCCAGGTAAGTGAGCAGCATGATCAGAATCGGCACCTGGATGCCCAATACGCTGGCGCGGCCGAACACCGCGAACCACTCCGGCAACCCGGAAATCGGATAGCCGTCGGTGTACATCAGCCCCAGGCCCCGGGCGATGCCCATGGTCGCCAGGGTCACGATGATCGGCGGCATATGCAGGTAGGCCACGAACAGGCCGTTGCCGATGCCGAACGCCACACCCACCAGCATCCCGGCGCCGATTGCCAGGCCCGGCGGCAGCCCTGCGACCATCAAGCCGGCCGTGAGCGTGCCGGACAGCGCCATCACCGGCCCCACCGACAGATCAATGCCGCCGGTAAGAATCACGCAGGTCATGCCCACCGCGATGATCGCGTTGATCGACACCTGGCGCGCAATGTTCGACAGGTTGCCGGCGGTGAGGAAGGTGTCGCTGGCGAGAATCATCACCAGGGTCACCACCACCAGCCCGACAAAGGGATAAAACGCCGGCGAGCGCAGCAACCGCGCCAGGTTCAGGCGCAACCGGCCGGTGCCTGCGGCATTAATGGACGTATTCACTTGAGCCCCCTGTTGCATGGCGCATGACCTCTTGAGGATTGACGGCGGACGCTTCCAGCACCTTGACGATCGCGCCCTTGTGGAACACCGCGACGCGGTCGCACATGCCGATGACTTCCGGCAGTTCGGAGGAAATCATGATGATCGCGTAGCCCTGTTCGGTGAGGCTGCGCATCAGCGCGTAGATCTGCGCCTTGGCGCCGACATCGATGCCCCGGGTGGGTTCGTCGAACACCAGCACGTCGCAGTGGTGGTTGATCCAGCGGGCAATCACCACCTTTTGCTGGTTGCCGCCGCTGAGGTTGAACACGCGGCTTTCCGCGCTGGGCGCCTTGATCGACAGCTGGCGCATCAGCGCTTCGACGCTGGCGCATTCCCTGGCCTTGTCGATCAGGCCCGCGGCGTTCTGGTATTTGGGCAGGTTGTTCAACGAGATATTTTCGCGAATGCTGAAGTCGGTGATCAGCCCTTCGCTCTTGCGGCTCTCCGGCAGCAGGCCGATGCCATGGGCCAGCGCCTGGGCCGGGTCGTCGAGGCTGACCTTTTCGCCGCGCAGCCACACGTCTTTGCTCACCGAGGGCAGCGCGCCCATCATGCCCAGGGCCAGTTCGGTGCGACCGGAACCGACCAGGCCGGCAAAGCCGAGGATTTCACCGCTGTGCAAGTCAAAGCGGTTATGCGGGCCGTTGCGCACCAGCTGGATGTCCTTGACCTCCAGCAGCAAAGGCCCGCGTGCGGTGCTGGGCTTGGGCGGGAAACTGCATTCCAGGCGGCGGCCGACCATCATCTCGACCAGACGGTCGATATCGCTGTCGGCCACGGCGGTGACGCCTGCATTGCCGCCATCGCGCAACACACTGATGCGGTCGCACACCTGGAAAATCTCCTCCAGATGGTGCGAGATGAAAATCACTGCCACGCCCTGGCGCTTGAGTTCGCGCATGATCTCGAACAGCAGCTCGGCCTCGCTGGGCGTCAGCGTTGCGGTAGGTTCATCGAGCACCAGCAAACGCGCATCCAGGGCCAGGGCCTTGGCGATCTCGACGAACTGCTGCTCGGCCACGCTCAGGTGCCTGACGGCGCATTCCAGGTTAATCGACACGCCCAGGCGCTTGAACAACGCCTGGCAGGCCTCAAGCATTTCGCGTTTACGCAACAGGCCGAAGCGGTTGCTCAGCTCATGGCCGAGGAAGATATTTTCCACCGCTGTGAGGTAGGGAATCAGGCTGAATTCCTGGAACACAATGCCGATGCCGGCGGCAATCGCATCACGGTAGGTCGCAAATTGCCGGGGCTGGCCGTCGATCAGGATCTGCCCTTCGTCCTGATGCTCGACGCCGCCGAGGATCTTCATCAGGGTGGATTTGCCCGCGCCGTTCTCCCCGAGCAACGCGTGGATTTCGCCGCGCTCCACTTGCAGGTTGATGGACTGGAGGGCCTGCACCCCCGGGTAACGCTTACAGATATTTTCCAGCTTCAGAAGACTGCTCATACCGAAGGCCTCGCACTCAGAAGGAAGACCGGCGCCCCACGGCGGACGTGGGGCGCAGGGGTTTACCAGCTGAAGTTCCCGGCCTTGGCCTGGTCGATCAGGGTGATGTCCACCGGGATCGTGGCGGGCACTTGCGAGCCCCACTTCCTGGCCAGGGCTATGCCCAGGGCCAGGCGGATCTGGTCACGGGGGTATTGGGCCGAGGTGGCGATGAACTTGCTGCCGGGTTTCTGGATCGCCTTGATCGCTTCCGGCGCACCGTCGACGCTCACCAGCTTCACATCCATGCCGCTGGCTTCGATGGCCGACAGCGCGCCGAGGGAGCCGTTATCGTTCACGCTGAAAATGCCCTTGAGGGTGGGCTGGGCCTGCAACATGTTTTCGGTGACGGTCAGCGCCTGGTCACGTTCCTGCTTGCCGTTCTGGATGCTGACAATCTTGATGTCCGGGTGCTTGGCCACCGCCTCCTTGCAACCGCGCACACGTTCGAGGATCGGCACCACGGCAATGCCGTCGAGGATGGCGATATTGCCTTTGTCGCCGATGTGCCTGGCTAGGTACTCACAGGCCTGGAAACCGGCATCGAAGTTTTTCGAGCCGACGAAAGAATCCAGCGGGCCCTCCGCCTGGGCGTCCACTGCCACTACGACCACACCGGCAGCATGGGCGGACTTGACCGCCGATTGCACACCGACCGAGTCGGTCGGGTTGATCAGCAGGATATCGATGCCTTTTTGCAGCATGTCTTCAACGTCACTGACCTGCTTGGACACGTCATGCCGGGCGTCGGTAATGATCAGTGTCGCCCCGATGCTCGCGCCGGCTTCTTCCAGGGCGTTCTTCATGGTGACGAAATAGGGGTTGTTGATCTCCTGGAAGGAGGCGCCGATGCGGATCGGCTTGGCGGCTTCGGCAAACACAGGGGAAACGCTGCCCAGAGTGATGCTGGCAGCCAATAAACACAGGGTTTTCGGGAGCATTTTCATGGCGTGGGTCTCTGTTTTGTTTTTATTTTTAGAGCAAATGTTATCGTTAACATTTTGCCAGAAGCTAACAAGGAAATTAGGTCCGCGCAAGGGGCCATTGGTCAGACTCGATCCAAATGTGGGAGGGGCGGTGCGACGATTCGACTTGCCCCCGACGGCGATATATCAGTTTGCAATGCATTTACTGACACTGCCTCATCGGGGCATAGGCATCTACGCAACTCAGCAGCGCCCAACCGTACCCACGATGCGAAGCGAGTCGCTCTTGATCTTGCTCTGCTTTTGATCTTGATCTCAGGCGCCCCGTTAAACCACGCTGGCCGAACGCAGGCTTGAATCCGTGGGTAACCCGGCAGGACGCCGGGTTAG
>NZ_CVTX01000155.1:0-2542 GCF_900005715.1 Pseudomonas sp. 34 E 7 | reverse complement strand
CTTACTTTTGCGCTTTTCAAAAGTGAGCCGCTGTAAAAGCGGAACCCATAGCAGCCGTGACCGCAGAAACGGATATGTACTCGGTCCAATCCAACATCCTGGTCGGCCCAGAGGCCGCCATCGGGGGCAAGTCGAATCGTCGCACCGCCCCTCCCACATTCGAATTGTTGCAGCCTGCAAAAATGTGCGGCACACGGCGCAAAAAAGGGGCAGCCCCTGGAGGCTGCCCCTTCTGTTTCACATCACCGAATCAATGGATGATGTCCTGAGTGCAGATATGCCCCAGGCTGACGTATTGCGCGTTGTTACCGCCGACGCCCACGCCGGGGAATTCGGCCAGCTCGATGCGCCAGCCACCCTGGTTGTAGGTGGTTCTCCAGATGTACGGTACGCCGGTGCTGCTGTCGTTGATCACCGTGGTGTAATCACCGAAGCAGGTACCGATATTGGCCGTGGCCTGGGACACACCCGCGCTGTTGGTGGTCGCCTTGTAGTCGACCCAGCGGTAGTTAAAGTCGACGAAGTGGTTATCCACGCGCAACACCGGGGTGACGCCCAGCAGCGGCGCGCCGGTGGAGTCCGACCACTGGGTCGACCAATTCAGCAGCCGTGCGGTCTGGGTGGCCAGCGGCATCTCGCTCACCGGCACCCGTACGATGTTGTCACCCTTGACACTGCTGGTGTTCAGGCGCGGCGTGGAGCCCAGGCTCAACTGGTAATACTTGCTCGGGTCCTGCGCCACCGCCGGATTGGCCCGCACACGCACCTTCACGGTGGTGCCCGGCGTTACGCTCGGATAGGTCGAGGTGGAGCCGGCCGGCACGGTAATCCAATTGGCGCCATCGAAGCGGTCGAAGATCCACTGGTTACGGCTGCCGTCCTCGTCGCCCGCCAGGTACATGCTCACGCTTTGCCCACGTACCGCCTTGAAGTCGAAGTAATCGACATCGCCGGCATTGTCGAGGTTGCCGCTGACCTTGTTCATCGAGTCGGGCAATACGAACGCGGTTTGCGCGCTGTCGTTGGGCTCGAATGCGTCGATGTTGCTGTCCACCGCCACGCCGAAACTGAACTGCGCGTTATCGGCGACCTTGGCCACCATGTACCAGTAGTAGTCACCGGCCGACAGTACACCGTTGAGGTATTCATCGGCATTGCCTGCGGCATCCGAAGAACCCACCACACTCAGATTGCCCTGGCCGTCATCCTGGAACAGGGTCAGCGACATGTCCGCCCCTGCACTCTGATTGACCAGTTGCACCAGCACCCGCGCGTTCTGCGCCAGATTGAAGTGGTAGGCAAACTCGTTACCGGCCTGCACCCCATCAACGGTGTAGAGCGTGTTGATATCCAGGGTGGGGAACAGCGGTTCAAACGCGGCGACGGCCGCGCTTTTCAGTTGGCTTTGCGCCGGTTTCTTCAGCTCACCGACCACGCTGTCGAACGGCGCGGACTTGAGGGCTTTGGTCACCGTTTTAGACTGGCCGGACTTGGCCACTGAGAGTTTTTGCTTGAGCTCAGGCGACACCTTCGACGCGTCCAGCTTGCCGCCGGACTTGAGCGCCGTGTTCACGGCCTGCTTGACCGCGTCGGCACTGAGTTTCGAAGGCGCTTGATCAGCCAGGGCGCAGGCCGAGACGAAGCAGGAGGCCATCATGGCCGCGCCCAGCATAAGGGCTTTTTTCGATTTCATTTTTTATCCATCCATAGTTAAAAAATAGAAGCTCAGGTGATCGGCGACATCCGGTCACCTGGGATGGACTCTAGGACAATACTGGTTTTATGTACAGTAGTTTTTTCTAAGAGTTGGTTGACCGTTCCGAGGGGGCCAATCAATCAGCTAGTACCCCGTCATCTCCAGATACCCCACCCCACCGTCGAACTTCACCGGCCCCTCCCAATAGGGAATGCCCAGGTTCATCCACGCCTTCGAATTGACGGCCTCGGGGGTGATGTCCAGGTGCTTGCCGGGGATTTTCAGCGACCAACGCGTGGGAATGCTGCGCCCGTCAATCTCGGTGGTGGTCAGCGGCGCCAGTTGGATATCCGCGTTGTGCAGCGTCTCGGTGCGTCCCTGGGCGTCGATCCAGGTGCCGGTGAGGTAGCCACCGCCGTCCTTTTGCCGCACGCGAAACAGCATCAGTTGTTCACCTCGGTCCAGGTGCAGGGAGAACCAGTCCCAGCCGGTCTGGTTGGCGGCCAGGGGCTGGCTGCTCCATTCGCGGTCGAGCCAGGCGTTGCCGCTGACCTGGTAGGTCTGGCCGTCGAGCGTGACGCTGCCGTTGGCGCTGAAGAACGGCTGGCTGTAGTAGTAGGACGCCTGGCCCTGGTCGGATTTGCGGCTGTAGCCGTGGTCGCCCTGCAGCACCAGCGGGCGACTGGAGGTCAGTTGCAGGTCGTAGGCGAACTGCGCGCCACTGGCCTTGAGTTGCATATCGGCCAGGGGGTTGGCGGCGCCAGGGCGGGTGGCGAAGTTCCAGTCATCGATCCAGGCGTTGAACGGCAGCGCCTGCGCCCCGGCCTGGCCGACGCCGCCCCGGGC
>NZ_CVTX01000157.1:4780-8767 GCF_900005715.1 Pseudomonas sp. 34 E 7 | reverse complement strand
CCCGGCGTCCTGCCGGGTTGCCCACGGATTCAAGCCTGCGTTCGGCCAGCGTGGTTTAACGGGGCGCCTGAGATCAAAAGCAGATCAAGATCAAAAGCGACTCGCTGCGCATCGTGGTTACGGGTGGGTGCGGCTGCTTTATGTAGGAGCGAGCTTGCTCGCGAAAAACTAACAGGCGCCGCGTTTATTCAGGAAGCACGCGTTATCGTTGACGTTTTTCGCGAGCAAGCTCGCTCCTACAAGCGGCGGTGTGCGTTTGACTGACTGGCATCAGTTAGATGCCAGCAAGACTTTGGCTCAGGCCAGGTCGACCAGCACAACTTCACTGTCTTCAACCGCCGTCACCCGCAGCACCTGCTCATCGGCAACCGCCACGCCGTCTCGAGCTTGTGCACGCAGGCCATTGACTTCAATCACGCCTGTTGCCGGTACCAGGTAGGCTCGGCGCCCGCTGTCCAGCCGATACTCGGCCGTTTCTCCGGCCTTCAGATTCGCCGCCACCAGGCGTGCGTCGGCGCGAATGCGCAGGCTTTCGGTGTCTCCGGCCTTGCCGCTGGCCAGGGTCACGAATCCTTCGCGTACACCTCGCGGAAACGGCTTGGCGCCCCAGGAGGGTGGCAACCCGGCTTCATTCGGGATGATCCAGATCTGGAAGATCCTGGTCGGCGTGGCTTCCAGGTTGTACTCGCTGTGGGCAATCCCGGTGCCGGCGCTCATCACTTGCACGTCGCCCGCTTCGGTTCGGCCCTTGTTGCCCAGGTTATCCGCGTGACTGATGGCGCCTTCGCGTACGTAGGTGATGATCTCCATGTCGCGGTGCGCGTGCTGCGGGAAGCCGGTGCCCGGCGCGATGATGTCGTCGTTCCACACCCGCAGGTTGCCCCAGTGCATGCGCTCGGGGTCGTGGTATTCGGCAAACGAGAAATGGTGATGGGCGTCGAGCCAGCCGTGGTGGGCGCCGCCGAGGGTGTTGAAGGGTCGAAGTTCAAGCATGATCGTCTCCTGTTAATGACCCTATGATCCAACAGCGCATGATCGATAAAAAGCGTAAAAACTGCCTTAATCCTATCTATTGATTCGATGGGAAATTAGGGCAATAACTTTCACTTCATCGCCTAACTGCATGACAGCAAAGCATTTGGCTGGAACTCGGGGTCAATTCCGGCGACCATGGTGCACTGTCGAAACCCAGCTCATCCCAGGAGTCCGCGTGCCGCATCCACAGCCTGATCTGCCCCCCGAATTGCGCCCGCTGGCGGAAATGCCGCTGCTGAAACGGCTTGCCGCGCGTCTGTTCGGACACGGCCTCACGCGGCTGCGCGCTCAACACCGTTTCTCCTGGTTGCATGGTCAAGCCGACGGTTTTCGCAGCGGGCACGAAGCCGGTGTGGAGTACGGCTACCGAGAGGGCAAGGCGGACGGTTTGCAAGAGGGCCGGCAAGTCCTGCTGATTCGCGATTTTCGTAGCGATGAACCCCGTGCTCCGGGCATTGATGACAACCTGTTCGATGACTGGCGATTGCCCCTGACCGCCGACATTAAAAAGCGCATCAAGGCCGACGTGGCGCGTTTGCTGCCGGCCCACGCCCAGCCGAGCGCCGCGCAGTGGAAAATGATCTTCAGCGACACGCCTTCGACCTCAGTGATTGCAGGTGCCGGCGCCGGCAAGTCGACCTCCCTGGTGCTGCGCATTCTGCTGCTCACCCATTACTTGGGTTTCGAGCTGAGTTCGATGACCGTGGTGACGTTCACCCGCGAGTCGCGCAAGGACTTCATCCACAAGCTCATGCAGATTCTCAGCCTGTGGGGCCAACCCCTTGGCCAAAAAGAGGCCCAGGCGGTGGTGCGCACCTTTCACTCACGCATCCTGCCGATGGTGCGCTGCCTGCCGGGCTTTGAGCGACTGCAGGCGTTCGAGAACCTCGGCGCCGGCTTGGAGGACGCCGACAGCAACCCGTTCGACTTGCGCATCAACGACGCCCAGCGCCAACAGATGAACGCCTGCTACCACCGCTTGCACGGCAGCCACGCGCGTTTTCGTGAGTTGATCGCGCCGCTGGCGCGCCATGGGCTGCAACTCAAGGAGTTGGAGCGTGATCACCCGGATGTACAAAAGCGCATGGCGGTGACGGAACTGGCGGCCAGGCGCGATGAAGAACTCTGCGACGTCATCGAGGATCTGTGGTTTCGCGCCGGCGCCTGGCCGATCAAGGGCATTGAGCCGAGCCGGCAGGCGTTCGACATCAATGGGGCGACATTTCATTGCCATGGCTATATCCCCGAGCTGGACGCGTGGGTGGTGCTGGGCTTTGATTCGCGGGAAAGCCCCCAGATCAGCCGGCCCAATTCAAAGCTGTCAGTGCGCGCGGAGTGGGCAGTAAAGCGCACCCTGTTTCAAGCTTTCTGCCGCAAGCCTTTGATATGGCTGGATAACTATGAGTCTTCAACTAGGTTATTAGGCAGTCTGGCGGGCGACGCCACGGCCGGGCCGGGGTTCGATTACAAGGTCAAGGGTGAGCTTGCTTCCGCGCCGCTGTTGGACTGCTTTGTGATGGCCGCCGGCTTTATCGAGAACCTTGGGTTGGATGTGCCCGGCGCCGTAGGCCGCATGAGCTTTGCCAAGGACGACCCGGACCGCTTGTTCTTCGAGGCCCTGGGCATTTTCTGGAAGGCCCTGGAAGACCACTTGCTCGATCAATCGCCGCCGATCATGACGTATAACCGCATGTTTTCGTTGTTTGGCGAAAATACCCCGGAAAACCTCAAGCTGCTCAGCGACCCACTGCTGCGGCCGATGTCGCACCTGATGATCGACGAGTTCCAGGACGTATCGCCGCAGATTGTCTCGTGGATCCGTGCCAGCCTGCGCGAAATCCGCAGCCGTGGCCCGGCCATGCACGTCGGGCGCGGGGCGCAGCGTTCATCGCTGCTGTGCGTGGGGGATGACTGGCAGTCGATCTACGGCTGGCGCGGCAGTTCGCCCAAATACTTCATGGAGTTCAATAAGGAGTTTGCATCGCCGACTACCACGCGGGTGATGCTCGCCGAGAACTACCGCAGCCATCAACACATCATCGATGCTGCCGAGCACATCGTGCGCAGCGCGCCGGCCATTCCCGGTAAAAAGGCCAGGGCCAGTGGCGAGCCCAAGCCGCTGGTGCCCGTGACAGTGCGCGAGCGCGACGACGCGGCACTGGCGCAGCAGCTGCTCGAGCATTATCAGCGGGGCGATAAGATCTTGATGTTGTATCGAAAAAGTAGCGATAAGTTGTTGATGCAAGAGCATATTCAGGCTTTAGTTAATCTGGATTCTAGCTTGCCGCCTCAGGCGCGCAGGCTCAAACAGCTGACCTATCACAGCGCCAAGGGTTTGCAGGCGGACGTGGTGTTTCTACTGGGTGACTGCCAGCACCTCACCAGCTCGCCCTACAAGAACCAGGTCTATCGCATGGCGGGCCTGGGCAAGGATGGCGACGGCGAGGCGTATGACAACGCACAAAAAGACGAGGTGCTGCGCCTGGCCTACGTCGGCATCACGCGAGCGGTCAGCCACTGTTATTGGTATGTGGAGAAGCCTGAAGGCCAGGCGGTGAATGTGCCAAGAGCATCGGAGCGGGTGGACGGCAGGAAGGCGTATTTCGACGATCAACGCGGTTAATCGGCCTCAATGCGATCTAAATGTGGGAGGGGGCTTACACCCCGATTGCGGTGAGTCAGTCACAGATGTGCTTACTGACACTCCCTCATCGGGGCATAGGTATCTACACAATTTTGGTGCGAAACCGCACCTGTGGCGAGGGAGCTAACGCGTATTTACCTGACGCTCCGAGGTCCAAATGTGGGAGGGGGCTTGCCCCCGATGGCGGCCTCTGGGCTGGCCGGGATGTTGGATTGGACCGAGTACATATCCGTTTCTGCGGTCACGGCCACTTAGGGTTCCGCCCTGACGGCGGCTCACTTTTGAAAAGCGCAAAAGTAAGCAAAACG
>NZ_CVTX01000157.1:0-4730 GCF_900005715.1 Pseudomonas sp. 34 E 7 | reverse complement strand
GTCCTGCCGGGTTACCCACGGATTCAAGCCTGCGTTCGGCCAGCGTGGTTTAACGGGGCGCCTGAGATCAAGATCAAAAGCAGATCAAGATCAAAAGCGACTCGCTTCGCATCGTGGTTACTGTTGGGCGCTGCTGAGTTGTGTAGGTACCTATGGCCATCGGGGGCAAGCCCCCCTCCCACAATTGGATCTCATTGGCATGCGGCAATCGATCAAGCCCGCAACGACAGCGGCGGCACAAAACTCTCAAGCTCATCTTCCACTGCCTCAATGATGCGCTCGACATCGGCAGCGTTCATCACGGTGGCGCAGGGAATGCCGGCGATGGCGATCAGTGTCTCGCCGCTGGTGCGATCAAACAGGCGGGCCACCATGCTGCCGGGGGCGTCCATGCTCCCTTCGAAGCCCATCGGATGAAAATGCCAACGCATCAGTTGGCATGCATTGGGAAAGGTCACTTTGTTCATATTGCCCACCTTGTTCATTGAGCGCTTCCTTTAGCTCGCGGCAGGGGCCAGGACCGTCAATAGTCCTGGTGTCGAGCAGTAAAAATAGCATTCGTTCGCAAGGGGAACGCGACTTTTTCAAGTCCGTTCGGCGGTTCTTTGATCTGGATCATGTCCTGCCGGTCGCCAGGCTGGCGAGAGGCGCCACGGCATGGGCGACACGTCGTTGCAAATCAACTGAACGTCATGACTCATCCGCTAACTGAATCAGCTCTGGGGAAGCGGGAGGGCCTAGAGTGAGCAGGCGTTGCAGGTAATGTCCCAGGCGCGGTGGCACGATGAATTGTTCGGTGTGATTGATTTCCTCGACGCTCCACCAGCGCATCTCCTTGACCACGGCTTTCTCTTCGTCGGTCTGATGCTGTGTCGTGAAGTCGACGCGGGTAGCCCGATAGAGCAGAAAGGACTCATCCAGAAGAACCGGCGTGCCATTACGCATCAATGTATGTTTTCCCGTCCACACCAGGCGCCCTTGGGACAGTTCTTCGGGGCGGTATCCCGCTTCCTCGAACAGCTCACGTTGTGCGGCGTCTTGAAGGCTTTCGTCCGGCTTGATTCCGCCACCCAGGGTGCACCAGAAGGTCCGGTCAGGCAGGGTCACCTGCATCAGTAGAATTTGATCATGTGGATTGAGCAGAAGGGCCCGGACATTCTTTCGGCAGGGCAGATCACAGGGGGCCATGCAGGTGTTCCTTTTTGATCTCGGCGTTCAACCCTAATGGAGCGTTCGCTGATATACGAGGTATACCTGACATTGATTATCTTCAATCCCCGTCAAGTTGGCCCGTGTCCCGGCATCCGGGGGCAGACCAGTGCTACTTTAATCTGCAGGTAGTGGCTCATTAATATTGCTTATGCCACGGTGTCAATATATTGGATCCATTATTCAAGTACGGCGCTGAGTTAAAGCGCTTTAGCGCTATTTAATATTTAAATAACGCTGGGCTTAGATTAGGCGTGCAATCAGCAACCACGCCCAATAAATACTGCGCACGACTTCCTGTTGTTGAACCTGCATCACCTTTTCATCAGTGAAATATGTGTAGACGAAAGATTTCAAGTTGTGTCAGTTTTCTTACGCCTTCAAAAGAGGTGAGTGATAGGACTATCCTCGCCCGCGAGGTTCCTATCGAACAAAGACTGATGCACTTGCAAACAAGGAAGTACGTTTATGTCAAAAGTAAAAGACAAGGCTATTGTATCTGCCGCGCAAGCCAGCACTGCTTACTCGCAAATCGATAGCTTCAGCCATTTGTACGACCGTGGCGGCAACCTCACGGTCAATGGCAAACCGTCCTACAGCGTGGACCAGGCAGCCACCCAGCTGCTGCGGGATGGCGCCGCGTACCGGGACTTTGATGGCAACGGCAAGATCGATCTGACCTACACCTTCCTCACCTCGGCTACCCAGAGCACCATGAACAAACATGGCATCTCGGGCTTCAGCCAATTCAACGCCCAGCAGAAAGCACAGGCCGCACTGGCCATGCAATCCTGGTCGGATGTGGCCAACGTGACCTTTACCGAAAAGGCCTCCGGCGGCGACGGGCACATGACCTTCGGCAACTACAGCGGTGGCCAGGACGGCGCGGCGGCGTTCGCTTACCTCCCCGGCACCGGCGCAGGCTACGACGGCACCTCGTGGTACCTGACCAACAACAGCTACACGCAGAACAAGGCGCCGGACCTGAACAACTATGGCCGGCAGACCCTGACCCACGAAATCGGTCACACCCTGGGCCTGGCTCACCCTGGCGACTACAACGCCGGGAACGGCAACCCGAGCTATAAAGACGCGACCTATGGACAGGACACGCGTGGCTATAGCCTCATGAGTTACTGGAGCGAGAGCAACACCAACCAGAACTTCAGCAAGGGCGGGGTCGAGGCTTATGCTTCCGGTCCGCTGATCGACGACATTGCCGCGATCCAGAAGCTCTACGGTGCCAACCTCAACACCCGCGCCGGTGACACCACCTACGGTTTCAACTCCAACACCGGGCGTGATTTCCTCAGCGCCACATCCAATGCCGACAAGCTGGTGTTCTCGGTATGGGACGGTGGCGGCAACGACACCCTGGACTTCTCCGGCTTTACTCAGAACCAGAAGATCAACCTCAATGCGACCTCGTTCTCCGACGTTGGCGGCCTGGTGGGCAACGTGTCCATCGCCAAGGGCGTCACCATCGAGAACGCGTTTGGCGGTGCGGGTAATGACCTGATCATTGGTAACCAGGCGGCCAACCTGATCAAGGGCGGGGCCGGCAACGACCTCATCTACGGCGGTGGCGGTGCGGACCAACTGTGGGGCGGCGCCGGCAGCGATACATTCGTGTACGGTGCCAGTTCCGACTCCAAGCCAGGGGCCGCAGACAAGATCTTTGACTTCACCTCGGGTTCGGACAAGATCGACCTGTCCGGTATCACCAAGGGTGCGGGGGTGACCTTCGTCAATGCGTTTACCGGGCATGTCGGCGACGCAGTTCTGTCCTACGCCTCAGGTACCAACCTGGGTACGTTGGCGGTGGACTTCTCCGGGCACGGCGTGGCGGATTTCCTCGTCACCACCGTTGGCCAGGCGGCTGCCAGCGACATCGTGGCGTGATGTAAAGCGCGGCGCGCAGGCGCCGCGTTCCAGGATGGAGCCAGACGATGCAGCGTTTTTCCAAGTGGTTGACCCTTTTGATCGTGTCGGCAGGAGCCCATGTAATGGCGAGCAGTCTTGTTTTACCCAGCACCGCGCAATTGGCGGGGCATTGGCAGTTGCACCAGGGTGACCAGGTGTGCGCGCTGGACCTGCAAGAGCAGGCCAACCGCCTGGGCGGCGATGTAGCGTGCGTGGCGCAATGGCTGGGTGAGAAGCCCCTGACCTGGTCGCCCACCCCGGACGGTATCTGGCTGATGAATGCCGAAGGCAGCGGGATCACGCACTTGAACCGCCAGGCGGAAGGCGAGTATGAGGGGCGCACTAAATCCGGTGCGGTAGTTGCATTGCGACGCACGCCTTAGTTTCCAGTTATAAGCTTATAACTTCATTTGTTAGTTGGCCGCGCCTTAATCAGGGGTTGGGCAACTATTGCGCGTTATCCGGGTTCAGGGAAGATAAGAAAATATGGCCAAGCCCCAAGCTGTTGCGCCCTTGTTCAAGGCGCTGGGTGAATACAAGAGCATCTTGATCAGCATTGGCTGTTTTACCGCCTTGATTAACCTGTTGATGCTGGTGCCATCGATTTATATGCTGCAAGTGTACGACCGCGTGTTGTCCTCCCAGAATGAAACGACGCTGGTGATGTTGACGCTGATGGTCGTCGGGTTCTTTGCCTTTATTGGCCTGTTGGAAGTGATCCGCAGTTTTGTGGTGATCCGCATCGGCAGCCAATTGGAGCGACGTTTCAACTTGCGCGTCTACCAGGCCGCGTTCGAACGCAACCTGCAACGCGGGCAGGGGCATGCAGGGCAATCCCTGGGCGATCTGACCCACATTCGCCAGTTCATTACGGGGCCTGCGCTGTTCGCGTTTTTCGACGCGCCCTGGTTTCCCATCTACCTGTTCGTGATTTTCCTGTTCAACGTGTGGCTTGGCGTACTGGCCACGGCGGGCGCGGTGCTGCTGATCGGCCTGGCCTGCCTGAACGAGTACCTGACCAAAAAGCCGCTGGGTGACGCCAGCGGTTTTTCCCAGCAGTCGACGCAGTTGGCCACCAGCCATCTGCACAATGCCGAAACCATCCAGGCCATGGGCATGCTCGGTGCGCTGCGCCAGCGCTGGTTCGCGGTGCATTCGCAGTTCCTCGGCTTGCAGAACCAGGCCAGTGACACCGGCTCGGTGATCACCTCCCTGAGCAAATCCTTGCGGCTGTGCCTGCAGTCCCTGGTATTGGGGTTGGGCGCCTTTTTGGTGATCAAGGGCGATATGACTGCCGGGATGATGATCGCCGGCTCCATTTTGATGGGCCGGGTCCTCAGCCCCATCGACCAGTTGATCGCGGTATGGAAACAATGGAGCTCGGCCAAGCTGGCCTACCAGCGCCTAGATGAACTGCTGCGTGAGTTCCCCCCGGAAGGCGAGCAGATGGCCTTGCCTGCGCCCAAGGGCCAGGTCAGTTTCGAGCAGGTCAGCGCCGGCCCGCCCGGTCGACGCCTGGCGACCCTGCACCACGTCAGCTTCAACCTGGGCGCCGGCGAAGTGCTGGGCGTGCTGGGCGCTTCGGGCTCGGGCAAGTC
>NZ_CVTX01000160.1:68475-107897 GCF_900005715.1 Pseudomonas sp. 34 E 7 | reverse complement strand
CCGCCGCAGGTCAAGCGCGGCCCGGCGCAGTTGCTCGATTACACGTCCGCCACCCTGGACAAAAGCCTGGCCGCGTTCCGTAACGGCGACCACGAACAAGCCTATGACCTGTCGGTAGCTGCTTATCTGGAAGGCTTCGAGCTGGTGGAAAGCTCCTTGGATAATGTCGACGCCAATGTGCGCAAGGACACCGAGAAGGCGCTGATGGCCTATCGGCAGTCATTGCAGGACGGACTGCCGATCGAGCAGGTGCAACAGCGCCTGGACGTGGCCAAGGGCAAGCTCGGTGAGTCTGCCGGCTTGCTCGGCGGCGACGGCCTGAGTTGGTCGTTGAGTTACATCTCCGGTTTGCTGATCCTGCTGCGCGAAGGCCTGGAAGCGATCCTGGTGCTTGCCGCGATCCTGGCTTTCCTGCGTAACACCGGCCAGCAATCGGCGGTGCGCAGCGTCAACGTCGGCTGGGGCCTGGCGCTGTTGGCCGGCTTGGCCACCTGGGCGCTGGCGGCGTACGTGATTGATGTCAGCGGCGCCCAGCGTGAATTGCTGGAAGGCTGCACGGCGCTGTTTGCCAGCGTGATGGTGCTGTGGCTGGGCGTCTGGATGCACGACCGGCGCCACGCGGCGGCCTGGCAGGACTACATCAAGAGCAGCCTGGTGGGCGGCGGTGGGCGCTTTGGCTTTGCGCTGCTGGCATTCTTCTCGGTGTACCGCGAACTGTTCGAAGTGATCCTGTTCTACGAAACCCTGTGGCTGCAAGCCGGCCCGGCCGGGCACGAAGCGGTGCTGGCGGGTGGCGCCACCGCCCTGGTGCTGCTGGTGGGCCTGGCCTGGGTGATTCTGCGCGGTTCGGCGAAGCTGCCGCTGGCACTGTTCTTTGGCATCAACGCCGCGCTGTTGTGCGCACTGTCGGTGGTATTCGCCGGGCATGGCGTCAAGGCGCTGCAAGAGGCAGGCATCTTCGGTACTCGGCCGGTGGCGTTTTTTGACTTTGACTGGCTGGGCATTCACGCCGATGCGTATTCGTTGAGTGCGCAGGCCGTGGCGATACTGGCGATCGTGGTGCTGTATGGCCGCAGTCGCCTGGCCGAGAAGCAAAGGGCGGCGGCGTAGGCATGCGGGTCTGGATCGACGCGGACGCTTGCCCACGGGCGGCCAAGGATCAGGTGGTGAAATTCGCCCTCAAGCGTCAATTCGAGGTGGTGCTGGTGGCGGGGCAGAGTCAGATCAAACCTGGCTTTTCCTGCGTGAAGTTGATCGTGGTGCCCAGCGGCCCTGACGCGGCCGATGATTATCTCGTTGAACACGCTGTGCCTGGCGAACTGGTGATCTGCAGCGACGTGCCGTTGGCTGACCGGCTGGTGAAAAAGGGCGTCACGGCCCTTGACCCACGGGGCAAGGAGTTCAGCCCGGCGAACATGAGCGAGCGCCTGGCGGTGCGTAACCTGTTCACCGATCTGCGTGAGCAAGGCCAGATGGGCGGCGGGCCGCCGCCCCATGGTGAAAAAGACAAGCAAGCGTTTGCCAATGCGCTTGACCGCCTGCTTACCCGTTTAATGAAGCCTTTGTAGGAGCGAGCTCGCTCGCGAAGAACGTCAACGATAACGCGGGCATTCTGGATGGACGCGGCGCTCTTAGATTCTTCGCGAGCAAGCTCGCTCCTACAGGAAGAGGGCGTCAGTCGTTTTCGTGGGTCAGTTCCAGCACCCGGTCTACCAGCTTGTTGATGCCCGACGCGACTTCACTGATGTTCTTGCCCAGCATATACGCCGGCGTACTCACCAACTTGCGCGCGGTGTCCTCGACAATATCTTCCACCGTGCATTCCTGATGGGTGGCGCCCATTTTGTCCAGGGCGGCTGCGGTGTCGGCATCGTTGCCGATGGTGCAGGTCACGCCGGGGCCGTAGATTTTCGCGGCCAGGGCAGGGGAGATGCAGATCAGCCCCACAGGCTTGCCGGCTTCGGCAAAGGCTTCGGCCAAATCCAGGACTTGCGGGTTGACGCTGCAGCCGGCGCCTTGCACGGCAAAATCCGACAGGTTCTTCGCCGCGCCGAACCCACCCGGCACGATCAGCGCATCGAAGTCAGCAGCGTTGGCCTCACGGATATCCTTGACCGCGCCTCGGGCGATGCGCGCTGACTCCACCAATACATTACGCGATTCGGGCATTTCTTCGCCGGTGAGGTGGTTGATCACATGCAACTGCGCAATATCCGGCGCAAAACATTCAACGTGAGCGCCGCGCTGGTCCAGGCGCAGCAGGGTGATCACGCTTTCCTGGATCTCTGCACCGTCGTATACGCCACAGCCGGAAAGGATCACTGCAATCTTTTTGCTCATGGGCATTTCTCCTGATTCATGGCGTTAAATGTCTACTAATTTGTAACCTGTTGCCAATGGGAACTCACGCCACTGCACCTAATCTTGCTGTAACAAAAAAAGACCGGACTAGCCCATGGACTTCGTGCCTTATGCGGTACCGTTTTTCATTGCGTTGATCGTGGTTGAGCTGCTGGCCGATCGCTGGCGCGGTGCGCGCAACTATCGAGTGGCGGATGCCATCAACAGCCTCAGCACCGGGGTGCTGTCCACCACGACCGGGTTGCTGACCAAAGGTGTGGGCCTTTTGACTTATGCGTTCGCCCTCAAGCACCTGGCGCTGATCGAGTTGTCGGCCCAGAGCCTCTGGACCTGGGTGTTCGCATTCGTGTTCTACGACTTCTGCTATTACTGGCTGCATCGCATGGGCCATGAGCGCAATATCCTCTGGGCTGCGCACTCCGTGCACCACCAGAGCGAGGACTACAACCTCACCACCGCGCTGCGCCAGACCAGCACCGGCTTCTTGCTGAGCTGGATCTTCTACCTGCCCCTGGCCGTGCTCGGTGTGCCGTTGGTGGTGTTTATCAGCGTGGCTTCGCTCAACCTGCTGTATCAATTCTGGGTCCATACACGTCACGTTCCCAAGCTGGGTTGGTTCGAATGGTTCTTCGTCACCCCGTCCAATCATCGGGCCCACCACGCACAGAACGCTCTCTACATGGATCGCAACTATGGCGGGGTGTTCATTTTTTGGGATCGGCTGTTCGGCACGTTCCAGGAGGAAGATGACAACGAGCCGGTGATCTTCGGTGTGACCACGCCCCTGGCCAGCTGGAACCCGCTGTGGGCGAACCTGCAGTTTTATGCGCAGCTGTGGAACGATGCCCGCCGTACTGAAAGCCACTGGGACAAGCTGCGCATCTGGTTCATGCGCACCGGCTGGCGCCCCGCAGACGTCAAAGCCAAGTATCCGCTGGCCAAGCCGGACCTGGCCCGGTTCCGCAAATTCGAGGTGCCGCTGGACAGACGCCAACAGGTCTACGTAGCGCTGCAATTCGCAGTTTACGTGGGGTTTGGCAGCTATCTGATGAATATCGGCGAAGGTCTGCCCACGGAGGCGCTGGTCCTGGGCTGGGGTGCGATGGCGTTGGGGCTGTTCACGTTGGGGGTCGCGTTGGAGAATCGCCCGTGGGCGCTGAAGGCCGAGTGGGTGCGCCTGGGGCTGAATGTGCCGTTGGCAGGGCTGGCCCCGTGGGTCGGCCTGTGGCCCGCCGGCAACCTGGGCTGGCTGGGCCTGGCGAGCTACAGCGTGCTCAGCGTGATCGGCCTCTACTGCTGCAGGGGCCGGCTTACGCGTCTGGCGTCTTAGGCGTTTCGACCGGCGCGGGTTCGGCAGCGCGCCGAGCCTTGGCCTCGGCGCATGCCTCGCGGGCGATGCGGGCATTCTTGAAGCGGCGTCGCAGCCACAGGCCAAAACCCAGCACCAGCAAGGCGCCCAGCACCCACAGCTCGTATTTCTTGACGCTGCCGAGCATGCCTTCGAGCACTGCGCCGAAGTGGTAGGCCGCAGCCCCCAGCGCTGCCGCCCATATCGCTGCACCAATACCGTTAAGGATCAGATAGCGCAGGGGCGGGTAGCCGGACAGGCCAATCGCCACGGGCATGACCGTGCGCAAACCGTAGACGAAGCGAAAGCTCAGTACCCAGATATCCGGATGCTTGCGGATATGCTCCAGCGCCTTGTCGCCCATCAATTGCCAGCGCGGTTTGCGCGCCAGCAACTTGCGGCCGTGCTTGCGCCCCATGTAGTACCAAAGCTGGTCGCCGGCGTAGCTGCCGAAGAAGGCAACGACCACTACCAGGTTGATATCCATGTATCCACGAAACGCCAGGAAGCCTGCGAGTACGAGGATGGTCTCGCCTTCGAAGAACGTGCCGAGGAAGAGGGCAAAGTAGCCGAAGTCATGCAGAAATTGTTGAAGCATGGTCTAGGGTGCTGGCGAAATGAACGCGCAGCCTACGCCTTCACGAAGATTCATGAAAGTATCGAGATGTGTCACGAAGTGAACAATTCCTATGTCAGTGCAGAATGTGACTACAGGTCGCATCGATAAGCACAACTGTCATTCGTTCGTCATAATGGCCGCTTATAACTGCACCGCTCGCCCGTAAACGCGGGCTCAGGAGTCTGTCGTGAGCTTTACCCCCGCCAATCGGCTGTTCCCCGCCACGCGTCTGCGTCGTAACCGTCGTGATGATTTTTCGCGCCGTCTGGTACGTGAAAATGTACTGACCACGAATGATCTGATCCTGCCGGTATTCGTGCTGGACGGCGAAAATCGCCGGGAAGCGGTGGCTTCGATGCCAGGGGTGGAGCGCTTGAGCGTCGATCTGCTGCTTGAAGAAGCCGCGCATTGGGTGGCGCTGGGCATTCCTGCGCTGGCGCTGTTCCCGGTAACGCCTGCGGAACTCAAGTCACTTGACGCGGCCGAAGCCTGGAACCCGCAGGGCATCGCCCAGCGCGCCACCCGCGCCCTGCGCGAGCGTTTCCCGCAGCTTGGGGTGATCACCGACGTGGCCCTCGATCCATTCACCACTCACGGGCAGGATGGCATCCTCGATCCGTCAGGCTACGTCGAGAACGACATCACCGTCGATGCGCTGGTCAAGCAGGCCTTGTCCCACGCAGCGGCCGGTGCCCAGGTGGTTGCGCCGTCGGACATGATGGACGGTCGCATCCAGGCGATTCGCGAAGCGCTTGAGTTGGCCGGACATGTCAACGTGCGGATCATGGCCTACTCGGCCAAGTATGCCAGCGCCTATTACGGCCCCTTCCGCGAGGCGGTGGGCTCGGCCCTGAACCTGGGCAAGGCCGACAAGGCTTCGTACCAGATGGACCCGGCCAACAGCCATGAGGCCCTGCACGAAGTGGCGGCCGACCTGGCCGAAGGCGCCGATATGGTCATGGTCAAGCCAGGGATGCCTTACCTGGACATCCTTTGCCGGGTCAAAGAGGAATTCAAAGTGCCGACCTTTGTCTATCAGGTCAGCGGTGAATACGCCATGCACATGGCCGCAATCCAGAATGGTTGGTTGAGTGAAGGGGTGATCCTCGAATCCCTGACAGCCTTTAAACGTGCCGGCGCTGATGGCATTCTGACCTACTTCGCCGCCCGCGCTGCCCAATTGCTTAGAGAGCAACAATAGCCCTCACAGGAACACTCATGAATACCGAAGGACTTACAGAAGTTGCCGTAAAAGACGCTCATCCGGTGGTTGAACAAGTCGCCGAGACCCCGCCGGAGCTGGAGCCGGCCCCGCCTGCGGTGGTTGCCGAAGCGCCGGCGCCGGCGCCGGTTGCCGTGGTCACCAACCTGGATGACAGCAGCCTGTACATCCACCGCGAGCTGTCACAACTGCAATTCAACATCCGCGTGCTGGAACAGGCGCTGGATGAGTCCTATCCGTTGCTGGAACGGCTCAAATTCCTGCTGATTTTCTCGAGCAACCTGGACGAATTCTTCGAAATCCGGGTCGCCGGCCTCAAGAAGCAGATTACCTTCGCCCGTGAGCAAGCCGGGGCCGACGGCCTGCAACCGCACCAGGCCCTGGCGCGCATCAGTGAGCTGGTGCACGGCCATGTGGACCGCCAATACGCGATCCTCAACGACATCCTGCTACCGGAACTGGAAAAACATCAGGTTCGCTTCATCCGTCGCCGTCACTGGACCACCAAGATCAAGACCTGGGTGCGCCGTTACTTCCGTGACGAGATCTCACCGATCATCACCCCGATCGGCCTCGACCCGACGCACCCGTTCCCGTTGCTGGTGAACAAGAGCCTCAACTTTATCGTCGAGCTGGAAGGCATCGACGCCTTCGGCCGCGACTCGGGCCTGGCGATCATTCCGGCGCCGCGTCTGTTGCCACGCATCATCAAGGTACCCGAAGAAGTGGGGGGCGCTGGGGATAACTATGTATTCCTGTCGTCGATGATCCATGCGCACGCCGATGACCTGTTCCAGGGCATGAAGGTCAAGGGCTGCTACCAGTTCCGCCTGACCCGTAACGCCGACCTGGCGCTGGACTCCGAAGACGTCGAAGACCTGGCACGTGCTCTGCGCGGCGAGCTGTTTTCGCGGCGCTACGGCGATGCGGTGCGCCTGGAAGTGGCCGACACCTGCCCCAAACACCTGTCGGACTACCTGCTCAAGCAGTTCAACCTGGCCGAATCCGAGTTGTATCAGGTCAATGGCCCGGTCAACCTGACGCGCCTGTTCAGCATCACCGGCCTGGACAGCCATCCGGAGCTGCAATACAAGCCGTTTACGCCGCAAATCCCGAAACTGCTGCAGAACAGCGAGAACATCTTCAGCGTGGTGAGCAAGCAGGACATCCTGCTGCTGCACCCCTTCGAGTCGTTCACGCCGGTGGTCGACCTGTTGCGCCAGGCCGCCAAGGACCCCCACGTGCTGGCCGTGCGCCAGACGCTGTACCGCTCAGGCGCCAACTCGGAAATCGTCGATGCGCTGGTGGATGCTGCGCGTAACGGCAAGGAAGTCACCGCAGTCATCGAACTGCGAGCGCGCTTTGATGAGGAGTCCAACCTGCAACTGGCCAGCCGCCTGCAAGCGGCCGGTGCGGTGGTGATCTACGGCGTGGTCGGCTTCAAGACCCACGCCAAGATGATGCTGATCCTGCGCCGCGAAGCCGGTGAGATCGTACGTTACGCTCACTTGGGCACCGGCAACTACCACGCCGGCAACGCCAAGCTCTACACCGACTACAGCCTGCTGACCTCCGACGACGCCTTGTGCGAAGACGTCGGCAAGCTGTTCAGCCAGCTCATCGGCATGGGCAAAACCTTGCGCATGAAGAAGCTGCTGCACGCGCCGTTTACCCTGAAGAAGGGCATGCTCGACATGATTGCCCGCGAGACCCAGTTTGCCCTCGACGGCAAGCCGGCGCACATCATCGCCAAATTCAACTCGCTGACCGATCCGAAGATCATCCGCGCGCTGTACAAGGCCAGCCAGTCGGGCGTGCGTATCGACCTGGTGGTACGTGGCATGTGCTGCCTGCGCCCGGGCATTGTCGGCGTCTCGCATAACATCCATGTGCGCTCGATCATCGGCCGCTTCCTGGAGCACACGCGGGTGTTCTACTTCCTGAACGGCGGCGAAGAGCAGATGTTCCTCTCCAGCGCCGACTGGATGGAGCGCAACCTCGACAAGCGTGTGGAGACCTGTTTCCCGGTGGAAGGCAAAAAGCTGATCATGCGCGTCAAGAAGGAGCTGGAAAGCTACCTGACCGACAACACCCATAGCTGGAGTTTGCAGTCGGACGGGCGGTATGTACGCAACACGCCGACCGGCAACCAGAACGCGCGCAGTGCACAGGCGACGCTGCTGGAGAAGCTGGGCAGCCCGATCCTGACGGTGAACTAGAGCCCAGCGCGGTGTGAAAAATGTGGGAGGGGCGGTGCGACGATTCGACTTGCCCCCGATAGCGGTGGGTCAGTCACTTATTTGTAAACTGACCCACTGCCATCGGGGGCAAGCCCCCTCCCACATTTGGTTAGCGCAAGTTCAGGCTGAACCCAACCCGCGTCAGCCACTCCGCTTCCTGGGCGAAGTCCGCCTGGGTCAGCTGGTTTTCGTCCAGCCAGCCTTTGGGGAACATCACTTCCAGGCTGTCGCCGTCGGCGCGCAGTTTCACCTGGGGCATTTCCTGGGTGCCGCGGATGTGGTGGAACAGGATTGCAAAGCGCAACAGCGCGCACAGCCGAATCAGCTTGATGCCGTCCATGCCGAACTCGGCAAACTTGTCCTTGGGAATATTGCGGCGGTGACCGCGCACCAGCAGCGCGAGCATCTGCTGATCTTCCCGTGAGAATCCGGCCAGGTCCGAGTGCTCGATCAGGTAGGCGCCGTGCTTGTGATAGTGGTAGTGGGCGATGTCCAGGCCCACTTCGTGCACCTTGGCGGCCCAGCCCAGCAGTTCGCGCCATACACCGTTTTGCAGGTCCCAGTCGTCGGCCACCTGGTCGAAGGCATGCAGGGCTTTGCGCTCGACGCGCGCCGCTTGCTCCAGGTCGACGTGGTAGCGCTCCATCAGCGAACTGAGGGTGCGCTCACGCACGTCTTCATGATGATGGCGACCGAGCAGGTCATAGAGCACACCTTCGCGCAGGGCGCCGTCACAGTGGTCCATGCGTTGCAGTTCGAGGGCGTCGAAGATGGCTTCAAGAATCGCCAGGCCCGCCGGGAAGATGGTGCGGCGGTCAGGCTTGATGCCGTCGAAGTCGATCTTCTCGGCATCCCCCAGCTTGAACAGCTTGCGCTTGAGCCACGCCAGGCCTTCGGCATTCACCTCGCCAGTGCCATGGCCGCCGGCCTTGAGCGCCAGGCCGATGGCACGGATGGTGCCGGAGGAGCCGATGGCTTCATCCCAGCTCAGGCGGTGCAGGGCGTGTTCGATACTCATGATCTCCAGACGCGCCGCCGTGTAGGCCTGGGCATAGCGCGCCGGGGTGATCTTGCCGTCCTTGAAATAACGCTGCGTGTAGCTGACGCAGCCCATCTGCAGGCTTTCGCGCAGCAGGGGTTCGAAACGCTGGCCGATGATGAATTCGGTGCTGCCGCCGCCAATGTCCGCGACCAGGCGTTTGCCCGGGGTGTCGGCCAGCGTATGGGAAACCCCGAGGTAAATCAGGCGCGCTTCTTCGCGGCCGGAAATAACCTCTACCGGGTGCCCGAGGATTTCCTCGGCGCGATGGATGAATTCATTGCGGTTGCGGGCTTCGCGCAAGGCGTTGGTGCCCACTATTCGTACAGCGCCAGGGGGCATGCCGTTGATCAGTTGCGCAAAGCGCTTGAGGCAGTCGAGCCCACGCTGCATGGATTCTTCATTGAGCTGACGTTCGTCGTTGATCCCGGCAGCCAGTTGCACTTTCTCGCCGAGCCGCTCAAGGATGCGGATTTCACCGTTCTGGGCCTTGGCCACGACCATGTGAAAGCTGTTGGAGCCCAGGTCGATGGCTGCGATCAGGGACAGATTCTTGGCTTGGGATTGCGGCATGGTTTGGGGATCTCGGTCGATAACCCAACCATCGTGCCACGATCGACCGCTGGAGCCAACGCGTTGTGCTTCGGTAATTTTTCTGAAGCTGTCTGCGGGGATATCTTGTGAGATATGTAGGGTGATATCCCATGATAGCTGCTGAGTAGTGACTTAGTTTTGTAGGGGTTTTTAACTCTGGTTGTAGTAATGCCGGATTTTGATTATTCCTACAAAGTGCGTTTGGTTATTCCAGCTATTAATTTGTCTTGGCCTACCTTGAAGTTGTTATTAGGTAGCCTGAAATTTTTACTGTTCTTACAGTGGTCGTAGTTTTATCCGATTCTTTAATGCGGCGCCAAAGCGACACACTGTTATCCGGCAATTGTGCCTTGGTGTTATCTATGTGTCGTTGTGCATGTCCGGGAAGATAAGGTGTTTGGCGATGGAGCCGCCAAGACGACAACAGAAAGCACCTGATAACTTTAAGTGACAGGTCGAATATGAAGAAAATTGTTGGATTGACCCTGGGTCTCGCCTGCATGGCGGCAAACATCGGTGCCCATGCTGCCACCAGCGCCGAACTGATCGTCAGGGGCGTCATCAAGCCCGCTGCCTGCAACCTCAGCATGAGCGGCGGCGGCATTATCAACTACGGCGATATTCCCTCCGGTCAACTGTCCCAGACGGCGTTCAACGCGCTTGGCGAAAAAACCACGCCTATCACCGTCAGCTGTGGCAATACGCCGGCGCAGTTCGGGCTCAAGTTTGTCGACCTGCAAGCCGGCAGCAAGGTAACGGGCATACTCGCGGCACTCGGGGGAGGTTACACCGAGGCGCAGAACTTTGGGTTGGGCACCGTGGCCGGTCGCAAGACCGGTGGTTTTGCCGTGACCCTCAAGGACCTGCGCTCGCCGAGCGCAACGCTGTCTCCGATCATGCGTGTCAGCAGTGGCGCCTGGCAAAACAGCGATGGCAAGGTTGCACAGTCGCCTAGTCAATATTCCTGGCGCAGTGGTTCATCGCCCACGCCTGCCGCGATCTCCCAGTTGACCGGGACGATCACGGTGCGAGCGGTTATCAATAAAGGCCAGGACCTGGACCTGAGCCGCGACGTTACTCTGGATGGGCGCGCAACACTTGAACTGAGTTACATCTAAGCGACATAACGACAGTCGATCAAGAGGCTTGATGTTTCTGATCGACTGTTTTTTATGCGCGGCCGGCGATCAGCAGTCAACTTTAAGGTTGTGGGGAGCACAGTGTGTCCAGTCGTCCAGTATTAAAAAATATGCGCTTATTATTTGCAATGTTGATGCTCTGTGTTGTCGGTGTTGTCGGTGTTGCGGTGGCAGATGGCATGTTGCCCGAAACCACGGTCATTGTGCTGAACGAAGAGCAGGGTGAAGCGACTATAAACATCAAGAATACCGACGCGGCGCCAGCATTACTGCATTCGGTAATAGAAAATGTGCCTGAAGATATGGAACCGCTTTTGATCGTAACGCCGCCTATTGCGCGGGTGGAAGCGGGAGAGACGCAACTGGTCCGTTTTATCAGCACTTTGAAGGCACCGTTGAAGACTCAGCGGTTAAAGCGCGTAACTTTTGAAGGCATCCCCCAGGCGCGTGCTGCGGGCGGTGCGACCATTGGTATCACCCTGCGGCAGAACTTGCCGCTGATCCTGCATCCCCAGGGTCTGCCCGTTCATCACACGCCCTGGGAACTGTTGAAGTGGCGGAGCACAGGGCAACGCTTGTCGGTTCACAACGACAGCGCTTATGTGGTGCGCATGGCACCACAGGTCCGGTTATTGCCACAGGGAACCCTGGCTACGTTGCCACGCACCTACATCCTGCCGGGCGAAGCGCTGGCGGTGAAGGTTGAAGGCCCCCTGCAGGGACTCACCGGCATTGAGATTCAGCCGGCCACGATCTACGGCTTTTCGGTAGAAAACTACCGGGCCCCGATCACTGCCGATGGGGGTTGATCAACCCATGACCAACCTGTCGAATCACCGAACTGGAACATCTTTACGGGCCCGCCGACCCACCCTGCTCGTGGGGGTCGCGACACTCTGGAGTTTGCCTGGCGTTGTCCCGGCGTTGGAGTTGGGCGAGGGCTTTGACCTGGCGGCATTGACCACGCACGGTATTGACCCGAAAGTCTCGGACTACTTTCGCACGGCGGCGCGCTTTCGCGAGGGCACCCAGGTGGTGGGATTGCAAGTCAATGGCAACCCGCTCGGGTTGGTGGACGCACAGTTCGATGCCAATGGGCAGTTGTGCTTTACCCCGGCGTTGCTGGAAAAAGCCGGGTTGGTAAAGCCTGATGGGGTCGTGCGCAAGGGCGCCACCGCCGACCAGACGTGCCATGACTTCCTGGGAGCCTTCCCTACCACCATGGTGCGGTTGCGCCCGGGCAACGACGAGGTGTCTCTGGTGGTGCCCACTTCATCATTGCGCGGACCGCAGTGGGAAGCCGGCGATTTTGCCCGGGGCGGGGCGGCGGCGCTGTTCAACTATGACGTGCAAGGTTTCGACAGCCATTCGCGCGGCGGGAACAACCGGTTCGTATCGGCCTACACCGAAGCGGGCTTCAACCTGGGTGATTGGATTGTTCGCAGTCGTCAACTCTATGTCTCCGATAATGGCGTGGCGCACAATGAGCACCTGTATGCCTATGCGCAGCGGGACATCGCCGCATTGCAGTCGACGTTCCAGGCTGGCCAGCTTTCCAGCAACAACCCATTGTTTGGCGGCATCCAACTGTCGGGTGTGCAGTTTTCCCCCGACGGGCAGTCGCGCGTGCCGGCAGGCAGCAATAATGCCGTGGTGGAGGGTTTGGCCCAGAGCCAGTCGCGTATCGAGGTGCGGCAGTCCGGTGTGTTGATCCACAGTACGCTGGTGCCCGAGGGGCCTTTCCGACTGACCGGTTTGCCGTTGCTCAATGGCACGAGCGACCTTGAGGTCAGTGTGATCGACGTGCGCGGAGCCCGACGCAGCTTCGTGGTGCCGGCGGCTTCGTTCGCCGGCGCCGTGCCGGCGACGCCTGGTTATTATTTTTCCCTGGGCAAGGTACGTGAAGAAACGCAGGGTGAGGGCCCTTCGCCCATTGTCGCAATGGGCAGCGGGACCTGGGCGTTGGGGCGTGACTCATCCGCCGGTTTCGGCTTGTTGAGCAGCGACGAGTACTGGTCGGCAGGTGGCACGTTGAGCAGTGTGTTTTTCCAGCGGGTCTCGGTGGGCGCGCGCCATAAGCTGTCCCGCGACAGCCGTAATGCGGTGTCCGGTTCACGCAGTAGCGTATCCGTGAGCAGCCCGGTCTCCGCTGGCATCGATCTCAATCTCAGCGCCACCAGCCAGACCCGGGGCTATCGCGAGGTGGTCGAGGTCGGCCAGCCCCTCGAGGGCGATGTGCTGGAATCGCGCTTCAAGAATCAATACACGGCGGGCGTGACATGGGTCGACCCCACCCTGGGGGCGTTCTCCCTGAACTATAACCACAACGCTCAATTTGACGGACAATCGAGCGAACATGTATTCGCGTCATGGAACAAGTCGTTCCGTTACGCCGATGTTGCGTTGATTGCCGACTCCCAGGTCGGCAGCACCCAGTCCCGCCGTGACGCTGCGCGGGATCGTAGCCGGCGCGACACCGTGCGCGAGGATGACTTGTCCTTGCGGTTGCAGGTCAGCGTGCCCTTGGGCGTTGATCGTCGCGTGAGCAGCTATGTCAGCCGCCGTGGGGGGCAATCCCGTGCCGGTACGGCGCTCAATGAGCGGGTCAACGAGTATGTGAATTACGAGGTGGGCGTCGAGCGCGACCTCAGTGCGAGGGAGCAATCGGTGCGCGGCCAGGTAGATCTCACGCCGCGTTATACCCGAGTCGGTCTGGGTGCCAGTCGCGACTCATTGGGCACCAGTTATAACGGGCAATTGCAAGGAGGTGTGGTCGCTCACGGAGGTGGGATCACCTTCTCGCCTTACACGGTGCAGGACACCTTCGGTATTGCGTCGGTAGGCGACATTGGTGCTGCCAAAATCGACACCCCGCAAGGCCCCGTATGGACCGATTTCACCGGCCAGGCCGTGCTTCCAGGCTTGCCTGCCTACTCCAACAGCCACATCGAAGTGCAAACCCAGTCCTTGCCAAAGCGCGTTGATTTGAAGAACGGCACCCGGGTACTCGCCGCAGGTCGCGGTTCCGTCAACACAGTGGCATTCGATGTGGTGAAAGTGCGCCGTATGCTGGTCAACGCCACGGATGATCAGGGTCGACCATTGCCTCAGGGGGCTGCGGTGTTCGGCAAGGGCGATCGTTTTCTAACCAGCGTGGTGGGCGAGGGCACGATCTTTCTCAATGACGTGAACGACTTGCAGGACCTGAAGGTTTTACTGCCGGACTCTGCCAGTTGCCTGCTGAACATTTCACCTGGAGGCCAGCCTGACAATGACAAGTTCTTCGAAACCACTGCGGCGGTGTGCCATGGTCGGTAAGCTCGCAAGCATCGGCGCTGCGCTGTTCTGTACGGTGTTGCTGACTCAGGAGGCACGGGCCGAAAACTGCCGGTTGTCGTTGAGCCAACCGCGTATCGACTACGGTGTCATTCGCAGGGAGGCGCTGGCCGAAAGCGCTACGGTCACGCTCGGTACGCGATCGCTGCAGCTCAACGTGTTGTGTGTCGAGCCATCGGCAATGGCGTTGCGGTTTATCGGTGCCGCCAATGGGCAAACGTTCCGCTTCGGCCAGCAGGGCCGACTGCGGTTGAGCCTCAAGCATGCACAGGTGGATGGGCGTCCCGTCGAATGGGCGATGATGAGCCAGCCTGATGGCGGCGCGGGCGGGCAGTTATTGCCCGGACAGGTCCTGGTGGCCCGTGCCGCAGGGGGACTGGTGACAGGCCAGCGCTTGACGGCTCAGGTCGACATCGACACCGACCTGCCCGCCGACGCCTTGCAAGTACGCAGCCAGACGCTGTTGGAAGGGCAGGGTAGTTTTGAACTGGTCAGCCCGGCTGTTCCACGGAGCCGATGAAGTTGGCGAGCTCGGGCGTTTGCGGGTTGGCAAACACGACCTTGGGGTCGCCCACTTCATGCACCTTGCCCTGGTGCATGAACACCAGCTTGTCACCGACTTCGCGGGCGAAGCGCATTTCGTGGGTCACCATGATCAGCGTCATGCCGTCTTTGGCCAGTTGGCGCACCACACTGAGCACTTCATTGACCAGTTCCGGGTCCAGGGCCGAGGTGATTTCGTCGCACAACAGCACCTTGGGCGACATGGCCAGCGCGCGGGCAATTGCTACACGTTGCTGCTGGCCGCCAGACAGGCGGTCGGGGAAGGCATCGAACTTCTCCCCCAGACCCACGCGTTCCAGCATCTGTTTAGCCAACTGCGCTGCCTTGGCCTTGGGCACTTTCTGCACCACCTGCGGCGCGAGCATGACGTTCTCGCCCACGGTCAAATGTGGAAACAGGTTGAACTGTTGAAACACCATGCCGACCTTCTGCCGCAGGCTGCGCAGGTCGGCGCGGGCGGCGTCGAGGTATTCGCCATCGACTTCGATCACGCCGTCGTTGATCGACTCCAGGCCATTGAGGGTACGCAGCAAGGTGGATTTACCCGAGCCACTGCGGCCGATGATCGCCACCACCTGGCCTTCTTCAACGGTCAGGTCAATGCCCTTGAGCACGTGGTGATCGCCGTAATATTTATGCAGGGCAGAAATTCTAAGCAGAGGCATGCAGTCTCCTTTCCAGGTAGCGCGCACTGAGGGACAAGGGGTAGCAGAGCAGGAAGTAACCGAGGGCCACGAGGCCGTAGACCATGAAAGGTTCGAAGGTGGCGTTGGCGAGCATGCCGCCGGTCTTGGTCAGTTCGGTAAAGCCGATGATCGAGGTCACGGCGGTGCCTTTGACCACCTGCACCGAAAACCCTACGGTCGGCGCCACGGCAATACGCAGGGCCTGGGGCAGGATCACGTAGCGCAGTTGTTCAAGGGGGTTGAGCGCCAGGCTGGCCGACGCCTCCCACTGCCCATGGGCAATGGAGTCGACGCAGCCGCGCCAGATTTCGGCGAGGTAGGCGCTGGTAAACAGGGTCAGGGCGATGGCTGCCGCCAGCCACGGCGAGATATCCACACCGAGCAGGGCAACGCCGAAGAACACCACAAACAGCTGCATCAGCAGCGGCGTGCCCTGGAACAGCTCGATATAGGTGCGCGCAACATTGCGCGCGAATGCCTTTTTGCTGATGCGCAGGATCATCACCAGCAACCCGATCAGGCCCCCGCCGATGAACGCCACCAGCGACAGCAACAGCGTCCATTGCAGGCCGGTGAGCAGGTTGCGCACGATGTCCCAGAAGGAAAAATCACTCATCGACTGTTCCTCATCACATAGCGGCGGCCGATCCAGTTGAGCAGTTGGCGAATCATCAACGCCATGCACAGGTACACCAGGGTGGTCAGGGCATAGGTTTCAAAGGCGCGGAAATTGCGCGATTGAATGAAGTTGGCGGCAAAGCTCAGCTCTTCGGTGGCAATCTGCGAACACACCGCCGAGCCGAGCATCACGATGATGATCTGGCTGCTCAGGGCCGGCCACACCTTGCCCAGTGCAGGCAGCAGCACCACATGACGGAACGCTTCGAAACGCGTCATCGCCAGTGCGGCGGCGGCTTCCAGCTGCCCCTTCGGGACGGCCTGGATGCCGGCACGGATGATCTCGGTGGAATAGGCGCCCAGGTTGATCACCATCGCCAGCACTGCGGCTTGCCACTCCGTGATCTTCAACCCCAGGGAGGGCAGGCCGAAAAAAATGAAGAACAGCTGTACCAGGAACGGCGTGTTGCGGATCAACTCGACATACACCCCGAAAAACCAGGCGAACGGCTGGATCTTCCACGCCCGCACGACGGCACCGAGCGTGCCCAGGGCCACGCCGAGGATGGCGCCGATGGCCGTCAGCTCAAGGGTGAACAACGCGCCGCGCAACAGCAGGTCGGTGTTGGCCAGCACCGGCATAAAGTCAAATTGATACGCCATGGATCAACTCCGGCTTAGAGGTCGGCAGGCAAGGGCTCTTTGAGCCATTGCAGCGCGTTCTTTTCAAGGCTGCCGTCGGCCTTGGCCGCGACCAGGATCTGGTTGACCTTCTCCAGCAACGCCGGCTCGTTCTTGTTCACGCCGACGTACACCGGCGAGTCCTTGAGCTTCACTTTCAGCGCCGGTACGCGCTTGGGATTGCGCTCACTGATCGCCACCATCACCACGTTGCCGCTGGCGATCAGGTCGACCTGGCCGGCCAGATAGGCGGCGATGGTCGAGTTGTTGTCTTCAAAGCGCTTGATGGTCGCCTCCTTGGGGGCGACAGCCGTCAGCTCGATGTCCTCGATGGCGCCACGGGTCACGCTGATAGTCTTGCCCTTGAGGTCGTCGGTGCTGCTGACGGCGGCGTCAGGCGGGCCGAATACGGCGAGGTAGAAAGGTGCGTAGGCCCTGGAGAAGTCGATGACTTTTTCGCGCTCGGGGTTCTTGCCCAGGCTGGAGATCACCAGGTCCACCTTGCCGGTGGTGAGGAACGGGATGCGGTTGGTGCTGTTGACCGGGGTCAACTCCAGCTTGACCTTGAGTTGGTCGGCCAACAGCTTGGCGGTGTCGATGTCCAGGCCGCGGGGTTTCATGTCGGGGCCTACCGAACCGAATGGCGGGAAGTCCTGCGGCACAGCAACCTTGAGGGTGCCACGGGCGACGATATCGTCCAGACCGTTGGCCTGGGCGGGTGCCTGGCTCAGCATCAGGCTGGCAAACAGGGCAGTGAGCAGGGCGCTGTAGCGCTTGGTCATGGCAACTCTCCGAGAAGGGCGAAGGAATTTTCTGAATTTGCTCAGTGCACAGCCCATGCCAGCCCTCTTGGAAGAGGCTGTAAGACACGCAGTCGTTGAGATGAGATGGTCTTACTGGTCTGAACAGTCGTTGAGCTTTTCGCACCCTTTTCGAGCGCCGTGAAAAGCGCGCGAGCCCCTTTGGGGCGTGGCTTGCCGGCAGACATGAATAGCTTTACAACTAGTCACTCAATCGACTGCAACCTTGAGTTTTCCATGAATTCCATCGCTCAAGCCGTACCGGAGGCGGCCCTGCAGGCCATCCGCAAACTGATCAAGGAGCAGGGCTTCGGGCCGGGCGATGCATTACCTTCTCAACGTGATCTGGCGCTGCGCCTGGGCGTCAGTCGGGCGTCGTTGCGGGAAGCGTTATCGTCCTTGAGCGCCCTGGGTGTGGTCAGCGTGCAGCCGGGCAAGGGCGTGTTCGTGCAGGTACCGCAGCCGCCGTCCGAACTCGCCTGGCCGTTTGCGGCGCAGGCCACGCCGCTGGATATCTTCCAGCTGCGTTACGCCCTTGAAGGGTTCGCAGCCGGTTTGGCGGCGGTCACCTTGACCACCGATGAACTCGACAGCCTCCAGGACAATGTCGAAGCAATGCGCAAGGTGCTTAAGGCCGGTGACTTTGAAAGCGCCGCCCGGCTGGACTTCGAGTTCCATCGGCGCATCCTGCTGGCCAGCGGCAACCAGGCGATGGTGAGTATCCTGAGCGCCAGCGCCGAGGTCTTCCTGGAAAGCCAGAAACTACCGTTCATCCGGCCGGAACGCGCCATGGAAACCTGGCAGGAACATCGCAAGATCCTGCGCGCCCTGGCCCGGCGCACCAGTGCGGCAGCGCAGAAAACCATGCAGGAACATGTACGTAATGCGGCGATGCGCACGGGCATTGCCTTCGTCACACCTGTCTCGCCGTGAGCGGGCGATATTCAAAGTCATGCGCGGCCATAGCAACACTCAATCAGAGGCGGCTTCCTGAACGGGGGAAGGGCGGCTATGATGGGCAACGTTTTTTTTGCTTACAATCCGGAGACATCCATGAGCAACGATCTTATCAAGCACGTCACCGACGCGACCTTTGAGGCCGAAGTACTCAAGGCTGCCGGCCCGGTGCTGGTTGACTACTGGGCTGAATGGTGCGGCCCTTGCAAAATGATCGCTCCGGTCCTGGACGACATTGCAACCACTTACGAAGGCAAGCTGACCATTGCCAAGCTGAACATCGACGACAACCAGGAAACCCCGGCCAAGCACGGCGTGCGTGGTATCCCAACGTTGATGCTGTTCAAGAACGGCAACGTCGAAGCCACTAAAGTGGGCGCGCTGTCGAAGTCCCAGCTGCAAGCTTTCCTCGACGCCAACATCTAAGCGTCGCCAAAAAAGCCCCGAAAATCTCGGGGCTTTTTCGTAAAACAGGGCTAGACGCTCCGAAATTCAGGTGGTACATTCGGCCCCGCACTGGTTTCTCCACTGCCCCCTGCAAGCCGTCGCCGACGCATTCCTTTTCGATTAGTACGCGATCCTGTCGCCTTCTCTGCGGCGCGGCCTCATTAAGCCAAAAGCTTAATTTCCCCCCTCCATAAATGATTACGTCATTCCTATATGAATCTGACTGAACTCAAGCAAAAGCCGATTACCGACCTGCTCCAACTGGCCGAAGAAATGGGCATAGAAAATATGGCCCGTTCGCGCAAGCAGGACGTGATTTTCTCCCTGCTCAAGAAGCACGCGAAAAGCGGCGAGGAAATCTCCGGTGATGGCGTGCTGGAGATTCTCCAGGACGGCTTCGGCTTCCTCCGCTCTGCAGACGCTTCCTATCTCGCCGGCCCAGACGATATCTATGTCTCGCCGAGCCAGATCCGTCGCTTCAACTTGCGCACCGGCGACACCATCGTTGGCAAGATCCGACCGCCGAAGGAAGGCGAGCGTTATTTCGCCCTGCTCAAGGTCGACACGATCAACTTCGATCGTCCGGAAAACGCGAAAAACAAGATTCTCTTCGAGAACCTGACCCCGCTGTTCCCGACTGTGCGCATGAAGATGGAAGCCGGCAACGGTTCCACCGAAGACTTGACCGGTCGTGTGATCGACCTGTGCGCGCCGATCGGCAAGGGCCAGCGTGGCCTGATCGTCGCGCCGCCGAAAGCCGGTAAAACGATCATGCTGCAGAACATTGCAGCGAACATCGCGCGCAACAATCCTGAAGTTCACCTGATCGTACTGTTGATCGATGAGCGTCCGGAAGAAGTGACCGAAATGCAGCGCACTGTGCGTGGCGAAGTGGTTGCCTCGACGTTCGATGAGCCGCCAACCCGTCACGTACAGGTTGCCGAAATGGTGATCGAGAAGGCCAAGCGCCTGGTCGAGCACAAGAAAGACGTGGTGATCCTGCTCGACTCCATCACCCGTCTGGCCCGTGCCTACAACACCGTGATCCCGAGCTCCGGCAAGGTGCTGACCGGTGGTGTCGATGCCCACGCCCTGGAGAAGCCGAAGCGTTTCTTCGGCGCCGCGCGGAACATCGAAGAAGGCGGTTCGCTGACCATTATCGCCACCGCGCTGGTTGAAACCGGCTCGAAGATGGACGAAGTGATCTACGAAGAGTTCAAGGGTACCGGCAACATGGAACTGCCCCTGGACCGTCGTATCGCTGAAAAGCGTGTGTTCCCGGCCATCAACATCAACCGCTCCGGCACGCGCCGCGAAGAGTTGCTGACCGCCGACGACGAACTGCAGCGCATGTGGATCCTGCGCAAGCTGCTGCACCCGATGGACGAAGTGGCCGCTATCGAGTTCCTGATCGACAAGCTGAAAACCACCAAGACCAACGACGAGTTCTTCCTGTCGATGAAACGCAAGTAATACGGCGTTTCAGGTCCGAAAAATGGCGTCCCGCCCGGGGCGCCATTTTTTTTGCGTCGAGATTCATCGTTTTTTATGGCATAAGTGTCCGTTAAGTAACAAAAATTGTATCCGCGACTACGCTCACTCCTTTCGTCACAGACTGACCACAATTCTTATGACCACTCTTGCTTACCGCAGGGACATTGACGGCCTGCGTGCCATCGCTGTCCTCGCAGTCGTGCTGTTTCACTTCGGCGTTCCTGGCCTCACCGGCGGTTTCGTTGGCGTCGATGTCTTCTTCGTCATTTCCGGCTTTTTGATCACGTCCATTATTTGGCGTGAGCGTCAGGCCGGGCGCTTCAGTTTCATCGACTTCTGGGCTCGGCGCGCACGGCGCATCCTGCCGGCGCTGTTCGTAATGATTGCGGCCACACTCGCGGTGGGCTGGTTTCTGTTGGCGCCCAAGGACTACGAAGAGTTGGGGCGGTCTGCGCACTATCAGGTGACCTTTACCTCCAACCTGTTGTTCTCGCGCCAGCATGGCTACTTCGATGCAGCTTCTGACATAAAGCCCCTGCTGCACACCTGGTCGCTGGCGGTAGAAGAGCAGTTCTACATTTTCTTCCCGCTGTTGCTCACGCTGCTTTCAGCTCGCCTGAAGCACTGGCGCCTGGCGCTGTTCGCGGTGCTGCTGGGCTCGTTTGGCATGAGCGTCTGGGCGGTTGAGCACGAGCCGCAAAAAGCCTTCTTCCTGCTGCACCTGCGTGCCTGGGAATTACTGGCCGGTGCGATGCTGGCGGTGATGCCCAAATATCAATGGCGCGCTTCGCCTGCCCTGGCCCAGGGGGTCAGCCTGGCCTCCATGGCACTGATCCTGATCGCAGTATTCGGTTACGACGCGAAAACCCCGTTCCCCGGCCCGGCCGCGCTATTGCCGGTGCTGGGCGTGGTCGGGTTGATCTGGGCCAACGGGCAGCAATACACCTGGGTCGGGCGCCTGTTGAGTGCGCGGCTGATGGTTGGTATCGGGCTGATTTCCTATTCCTGGTACCTGTGGCATTGGCCGGTGTTCGTGTACGCCAGCTATGCCGCGGTGGATGGCTTGAGCGTCCTGGAACTGGCCGGCTTGATGCTGCTTTCGTTGGTGCTGGGCTACCTGTCCTGGCGCTTCGTGGAAACGCCGTTCCGGGAAAAACGCTTGCTGGCCTCGCGTAAGGCGATTCTTGCTTCAGCCGTGGTCGGCATCCTGGGGCTGGGCTTTACTGGCTTGGCGATCCGTGAATTCGACGGTGTGCCGTCGCGCTTGTCTGAGCAGGCGTTGATTTTCGCGAAGGCAAAGAAGTGGAGCCCTGAGCTGATGGCGTGCATGGCTGACAAGGACACGCCCGATGAGCGGTTGTTCTGCCATTTCGGTCCCAAAAGTCAGTCGGTTTCGGCGCTGGTATGGGGCGACAGTCACGCCACCGCGCTGATTCCGGCGCTCAAAGAGGGCGCTGATCGCCATGATATCAGCGTGATTGAAGCCAGCTTTGCCGGCTGCATCCCCTTGGATGGCCTTGAGAACATTGCCCGGTGTGCGCATTTCAACCATCGCGTCGAGAAGGCGATGACCGAAAAGAAAATCAGCGATGTGGTGTTGGCGGCGCGCTGGAGCCTGTATGTCTACGGGCAAATGTCGGGTGACAAAGAGCATGCGCTCAAAGACCCCAGCACCGGCGAGTACGTGCAGGCTGTGGCTGAGCAACGCTTTGCCCAGGGGATGCGCGAGCGCATTCAGGCGCTGCGCGCTGCGGGGCACAAGGTCTGGCTGGTCAAGGAGGTGCCGCTGCAGGAAATCATCGTGCCTTACCGCCTCAGTCGCCTGGCAATGATGCACCGACCGTTTGACGGCGAAGGTCTCGACGTAGCCAAGCATCTCAAGCGCCAGGCGTTTATCAGTCAGTTGTTCGACGAACTGGCGGCCGCCGACAGCGGCGTCGCGGTGCTGGACCCGGCGCCCTCGCTGTGCGGCACCGATGGCTTGTGCCGGGTCGAGCTCAACGGGCGTGCGCTGTACACCGACGATAACCACCTGTCTGAAGTGGGCGCGCGGCATATCGAGGCCTTTATGGAACCGCTGTTCAGTTCGCTGCAGTCACGGGGGCTGACGGCCAATTAAGCTGCCAGCCGCCTCGAGAGCAGGTAGGATGTACGCCTATTTTACGGGTGGCATGGTTAATGAAATTCAAGGATCTTCGGGATTTCGTGCAGCAACTTGAGCAGCGCGGAGAGTTGAAACGTATCCAGATGCCGATTTCACCGGTACTGGAAATGACTGAGATTTGCGACCGTACCTTGCGTAACAAGGGCCCGGCGCTGTTGTTCGAGAACCCGACCGGCTACGACATTCCGGTGCTCGGCAACCTGTTCGGCACTCCCGAGCGCGTCGCCTTCGGCATGGGCGCCGAGGCGGTCAGCGAACTGCGCGAGATCGGCAAGCTGCTGGCCTTCCTCAAGGAGCCCGAGCCGCCCAAAGGTTTGAAGGACGCCTGGTCGAAGCTGCCGATCTTCCGCAAGATCATTGCCATGGCGCCCAAGGTGGTCAAGGACGCGGTGTGCCAGGAAGTGGTCATCGAAGGCGATGACGTCGACCTGGCCATGCTCCCCGTGCAGACCTGCTGGCCCGGCGACGTCGGCCCGCTGATCACCTGGGGCCTGACCGTCACAAAAGGTCCGAACAAGGACCGCCAGAACCTCGGCATCTACCGCCAGCAAGTGATCGGCCGCAACAAGGTGATCATGCGGTGGCTGAGCCACCGTGGCGGCGCCCTGGATTTTCGCGAATGGTGCGAAAAACACCCGGGCCAGCCATTTCCGGTCTCCGTGGCGCTGGGCGCCGACCCGGCCACTATTCTGGGCGCAGTGACGCCGGTGCCGGACAGCCTGTCCGAGTACGCCTTCGCCGGCCTGCTGCGCGGTAACCGCACCGAGCTGGTGAAGTGTCGCGGTAACGATCTGCAAGTGCCGGCCACCGCCGAAATCATCCTGGAAGGTGTGATTCATCCCGGTGAAATGGCCGATGAAGGGCCTTACGGTGACCACACCGGTTATTACAACGAAGTCGACAGCTTTCCGGTGCTCACCGTTGAGCGCATCACCCATCGGATCAAGCCGATCTACCACAGCACCTATACCGGCCGGCCACCGGATGAGCCGGCCATCCTTGGCGTGGCGTTGAACGAGGTGTTCGTGCCGATCCTGCAAAAGCAGTTTCCGGAAATCACCGACTTCTACCTGCCGCCGGAAGGTTGCTCGTACCGCATGGCCATCGTCACCATGAAGAAGTCGTACCCAGGCCATGCCAAGCGGGTAATGCTGGGTGTGTGGTCGTTTTTACGACAGTTCATGTACACCAAGTTCGTTATCGTCACCGACGACGACATCAATGCCCGCGACTGGAACGACGTGATCTGGGCCATTACCACGCGCATGGACCCCAAGCGCGACACGGTGATGATCGACAACACGCCGATCGATTACCTCGACTTCGCTTCGCCGGTGTCGGGGCTCGGATCGAAAATGGGCCTGGATGCCACTCACAAATGGCCGGGTGAAACCACCCGCGAGTGGGGCCGGGTCATCGTCAAGGATGACGCCGTGACTGCTCGCGTCGATGCAATCTGGAAAGAATTGGGAATAGATTGATGCGTGTAACCCTGCAACCTTCCGGCGCGGTACTGGAACTGAACCCCGGCGAACGCATCCTCGACGGCGCGCGCCGCCTGGGCTACGAATGCCCGCAGGCGTGTCGCAACGGCGTGTGCCACGTGTGTGCGGCGCTGTTGGTGGAGGGCCGTGTGCAGCAGGGCGGTGAAGTGCGCGATCATGGTGAGTTCTACACCTGCATCGCCGAGCCGTTGGAAGATTGCATTGTGTTGTGGGATGGCGTGCTGGCGCCGGGGGAGTTGCCGGTGCGCAAATTGTCGTGCCAGTTGAGCGAATGCGTGGAAGTCGGCGGCGATGTGTGGCGCGTGCGCCTGCGGGCGCCGGCTGGCAAGGCGGTGCGTTACCACGCCGGGCAGTACCTGATGATCGAGCGTGAGAACGGCGAGAAGTCGGCGTTTTCCCTGGCATCGGCACCTCACTGCGGCCGCGAGCTGGAACTGCATGTGCTGGCCCGTGAGGACAGCGCACGCAACCTGTTGGAGCAGCTACAGCGCAACCGGATGGCGCGGGTTGAACTGCCGTTCGGTGACACCCACCTGGCCCAGTTGCCGGACGGGCCGCTGGTGCTGATCGCCGCCGGCACGGGCATGGCCCAGATGCACAGCCTGATCGAGCATTGCCGGGCTTCCGGCTTCAAGCACCCGGTGCACCTGTATTGGGGCGTGCGTCGCCCGGAAGATTTCTACGAGATCGAGCACTGGGATCAATGGCGGCAACTGCCCAACCTGTTCCTGCACAAAGTCGTCAGTGACCTGTGCGGTTGGGAAGGGCGCTGCGGCTTGCTGCATGAAGCCGTGTGCGAAGACATTACCGACCTCAAGGCCGTGCACGTGTACGCCAGCGGATCACCGGCGATGATCTACGGCACGCTGGATGCGTTGGTCGACGCCGGGATGGATGCGCACCAGATGCGCGCCGACGTATTCGCCTACGCCCCGCGTCCCTGACGTAATCAACGTATGGGAGGGGGCTTGCCCTGATGCCGCCCTCTGTAGGAGCGAGCTTGCTCGCGAAAAACTCACAGGCACCGCGTTCATTCAGAAAACACGCGTTATCGTTGACGGTTTTCGCGAGCAAGCTCGCTCCTACAGACAGGGCTTGCACCCTCCCACATTGATTTGCGCCCGTTCAGAATCTTAGTCCAGTCGTCACCATCGCTGCATTGAACCCCAGCAACGCCAGTTCTGCCGCCATCGGCCCGTAATGCGTGCCCACGGACGCAATGATGACGGGCGCCACGCCATAACGGTTCAGGGGGATCTTGTCACGGTACTTGCCGCGATAACCCTGGATCGCCCCACCCGTGACCTTCAGGTACACCGGGTACTCGGCCATGTCATAGCGCTTGCCGGCGTATGCGTAGTAGGCGCGTTGCCTGAACGAGTTGCGAAAGGTCGCCGCGCCATAGACCAGGCCCGACGCTTCGTTGCGCTCCAGTCCCAGCAGGTTTTGCTGGTTGTTGTGCTCGGGGTCGGGCGCGAAATGCCGGGTGTAGACGCTGGTCTGCGCGTACCAGAAGCCTTTGTCGTCGTTTGCCGGTGGGGTTTCAGCTGCCAGTGCAGTGGTGGCCTGGGCCAGGAACAACAGGCCAGGCAAGCGGATTTTGTGCATGAGCGGCCTCGATAGTCGATTGGGTGAGCGGCTAAGTGGGTCGTGATGTGTGCGGCATTTTGGCGGATTGCCCGCTGCTCAGGCTGAACCTGGGCTGAAAGCGCTCGGATTGCCGTCGCAGTGGCTGATGAGCGGGGGAGGGTGCTTATGCCTTCGCTTATTCTTTTAAGGTATTTATTTTATTCGATGAATATCTTTAGGCTATATGCCAACGGACTACCGACTTCATCCACAGCCACCAATCACTGACCGCTACCGCCCGCCAGCCGGATCGATCGTACGAACTCAGAGCGTTGAAGTTCTATTAATTGATTCATAGGGAGCGGTATGGGGAGCTACAGAAAACACGCGTTATACACGGCGATTTTGTCGGCCAATTTGCTGACCACCGTGGGATTCAATCCCGTTCTGGCGGATGAAACGTCCGCCGTCGATGCGCCCCAACTGGATACGGTCATCGTGACCGGCACCCGCGCCCAGGAGCGCACCGCCAGTGCTTCGCTGTCGCCAATCGATGTGATCTCCGGCGAAACCCTGCGCAGTACCGGTTCCGACGAGCTGGGCGCGGTGCTGGCGCGCCTGATCCCATCGATCAACTTTCCACGGCCGAGCCTGGTGGATGGCGCCGAGCTGGTACGCCCGGCGCAGTTGCGCGGTTTGTCACCGGACCAGGTGTTGGTACTGGTCAACGGCAAGCGCCGTCATACCAGCGCTTTCGTCAACCTCGGCGGTGCGGTCGGTCGCGGTTCGGCACCGGCGGACCTGAATGCAATCCCACTGTCGGCGGTGGACCACATCGAAGTGCTGCGCGATGGCGCGTCGGCACGTTACGGCTCCGACGCGATCGCCGGCGTGATCAACGTGATCCTCAAGCACGACGACCAGGGCGGTTCGATCTCCACTCGGTTCGGCGGGTACAAAAAAGGTGACGGCATCCAGCGTAATGTCAGCGGCAATACGGGCCTGGCATTGGGCGAAAACGGCTTTATCAATCTGTCGGCCGAAGGTGCCGACAACGATTACACCAACCGTGCCGGCAATGATTACCGCCCAGGCAGCGTCGGTTCCACCACCTACGGCCAGCGTGTATTCCGTCAAGGCGAGCCGGCCACCAATGAGGGCAAATTCCAGTTCAACTCGGAATATTCCTTCAACGATGCCGCCGAGTTCTACAGTTTCGGTGGCTACAGCAAGCGCCGCGGCGAGACGGCAGCGTTCTACCGCGCCAGCAACGCTTCCAACAATATTGCGGCACTCAACCCCAACGGCTACCTGCCGCTGATCAAGGGCAACCTGGAAGACACCTCGCTGGTGGTGGGCCTGCGCGGGCTGCTCGCCTACGACTGGCACTACGACCTGTCGGCCAACTACGGCAAGAATCAGTACGAGCTCGGCACCGAAACCATCAACACCTCTCTGGGCCTGGCGACGCCGCGCAAATTCAACAACGGCACCCTGAGCAACGAGCAGAAGCAAGTCAGCCTGGACCTGTCCCGTGAGTTTGATCTGGGCTGGCTGCCGTACCCGGTGGCCGTGGCGTTCGGCGGTGAATACCTGCATCAGGGCTATGAAATCCAGGCAGGTGAGCCCGCGTCCTACTACCAGACCGGCAGTTCTGGCCTTGGCGGGTTCCGCGATGCCGATGCCGGCACCAGTACGCGGCATAATTGGGCGCAATACCTGGATTTGGAAACCCACTTCACCGAAAAACTCAGCGCCTCGGCCGCCGTGCGCCATGAGGACTACAGCGATTTTGGCTCCAACCTCAGCGGTTCGCTGTCGGCGCGTTACGACTTCACCCCGCAAGTGGCGTTGCGCGGCAGCATTTCCAATGGCTTTCGCGCGCCGTCCCTGGCCCAGCAGAACTTCGCCTATACCTCATCGCAATTGATCGGTAATACGATCCAGGAGGCCGGCACGTTCCCGGCCAACAGCCAAGTGGCGCGCCTGCTCGGTGCCGAAGACCTCAAGGCTGAAAAATCGCGTAACTACAGCCTTGGCCTGGTGCTGGAGCCTGCCGACGACCTGACGGTGACACTGGATGTGTACCGCATCGACATACGCGACCGCATCAGCCTGTCGTCCAACCTGAATCTCAATCCGGCGACGGTGGCCTACCTGCAAGCTAACGGTGTCGGCAATATCAACTACACCACAGCGCGTTATTTCACCAACGCCACCGACACCAGCACCGACGGTGTCGACCTGGTGGCCAACTATCGCTATCAGTTCGATAACGGTATTCGCTGGAACAGCACCGTGGGCTACAACTACAACCACACCAAGGTCACCGATGTGAAGGCCAATCCGGCCGTCCTCGACAGCCTGGGCGCCAACCTGGTGCGGGTGGACCGTCGCGAGCGCATCGGCCTGCTCGGCGATACCACACCCCAGCACAAGCTGAGCCTGGGCAACGACTTCACCTTCGGCAATTGGGCGCTGCACAGCAACCTGGTGCGCTATGGTGAGTTCACCAGCTACCAGGCGGACAAGGTCAACGACCAGACCTTCAAGGCAGCCTGGGTGCTGGACCTGTCGGCGGACTACAAGTTGAAGAACTGGACCTTCACGCTCGGCGGCGACAACGTCACCGATAAATACCCCGAGAAGGTCAATGCCTACGCCAGCAGCGGCGGCAACCTGGCCTACAGCACTTTTTCGCCGTACGGTTACAGCGGCGCGTTTTATTACGGTAAAGTCGCTTACAACTGGTAGCACACAGGAGGCGCAACGCTTTTCGCCATGACCGCCATTGAAACCGATCTTTTGCAGTTGGCTTACCCTCCGCGGCTCGATCTTGGGCCGCAACTCACTCACGAACAATTAATGAGCTCGATGCAGGCCACCATGGCCCGGCATAAGGGTGGGCCGGTCTGGCTGTTTGCCTATGGTTCGTTGATCTGGCGTCCTGAATGTTCGTCGAGCGAGCGGGTGCGCGCACGGGTTCACGGTTATCACCGTGGCCTGTACCTGTGGTCCCACGAGCACCGGGGTACGCCGGAGTTGCCGGGCCTGGTCTTCGGGCTGGATCGGGGCGGTTCGTGCAGCGGGTTTGCCTACCGCTTGCCGGAAGATCAGTTGGAGGCTTCGCTGTATGCGTTATGGCAACGCGAAATGCCTTACCCCTCCTACAAGCCGCACTGGCTCAGTTGCCGCCTGGAAGATGGCAGTCAGGTGCAGGCGTTGGGATTTGTGCTGGAGCGGCACTTGCCCAGCTATGCCGGCAACTTGCCCGATATCGTACTGAACCATGTGCTGCAAAGCGCTTGCGGGCGTTACGGCACTACTCGCGATTATGTCGAGCAGACCGTGAACGCCCTGCGTAGCCACGCCATGCCAGATAAAAACCTGGAGGCGCGGCTCAAGCGTTGTGCGAAGGATTGCCCGGGCAGTTAGCGCGCCGAGCTGACGCTGTTGGTGTGCCACAGGGTCGGGATCAGGAAGGCGATCGCCAGCACGCACGCGCCAATCAGCAGCACGAAACCACCGTCCCAACCGAAGTGGTCCACGGTGTAGCCCATCGCCGCGCTCGCCGCCACCGAACCGCCCAGGTAGCCGAACAGGCCGGTGAAGCCAGCCGCGGTGCCGGCGGCTTTCTTCGGTGCCAGTTCCAGCGCCTGCAGGCCGATCAGCATCACCGGGCCGTAGATCAAAAAGCCGATGGAGACCAGCGCGATCATGTCGACCATCGGGTTGCCCGGCGGGTTGAGCCAGTAAACCAGAGTCGCCACGGTCACAAGCGCCATGAACACGATGCCGGTCAGGCCGCGATTGCCACGGAAGATTTTGTCCGACATCCAGCCGCACAGCAGCGTGCCCGGGATACCAGCCCACTCGTAAAAGAAATACGCCCAGGACGACTTGTCGACCGTGAAATGCTTGGCTTCTTTCAGGTAGGTCGGCGCCCAGTCCAGTACGCCGTAGCGCAGCAGGTAGACGAACACGTTGGCGAGGGCGATGTACCACAGCATTTTGTTGCGCAGCACGTACTTGACGAAGATTTCCTTGGCGCTGAATTCGTCTTCGTGGCTGGCGTCGTAGCCTTCCGGGTAGTCGTTCTTGTACTGCTCGATCGGCGGAAGGCCAACCGATTGCGGCGTGTCGCGCATGGTGATGAAGGCAAACGCCGCCACTGCCAGCGCCACCGTGGCCGGGACGTAGAACGCCGCATGCCAGTCATTGAACCAGGCCATGCCCAGCAGGAACAGCGGACCGATCAGGCCGCCGCCGACGTTGTGCGCCACGTTCCACACCGAGACCACGCCGCCGCGTTCTTTCTGCGACCACCAGTGCACCATGGTCCGCCCACTTGGCGGCCAGCCCATGCCTTGGGCCCAACCGTTGATGAACAGCAAAATGAACATCATGGTCACGCTGGACGTCGCCCAAGGCGCGAAACCGAAAATGAACATCACCCCCGCTGACACCAGCAGGCCGAAGGGCAGGAAGTAACGCGGGTTGGAGCGGTCGGACACCAGGCCCATGAGGAACTTGGACAGGCCGTAGGCAATCGCGATGGCCGACATCGCCAGGCCCAGCTCACCGCGGGTATAGCCCTCGTCGATCAGGTAGGGCATGGCCAGGGAGAAGTTTTTGCGCAGCAGGTAATAGCCGGCGTAACCGAAGAAAATACCGGCGAAGATCTGCCAGCGCAGGCGTCGGTAGGTGCTGTCTATTTTTTCTTCAGGCAGGGGCGCCTGGTGTGCGGCAGGTCGGAAGAAAGCAAACATTCAAGGGCTCCAAATTTCTTGTTTTGACTGCGGATGCGAATGTTACAGTTTCGTTACCGAAAATAGCATCGCCTCTTATCCGCAAACACAGGAAATGGGAGCAATTGCATGTTCTCTTATGAACATGTCGCGAATAGGTAAGTGTGGGTCGTTGAGGATCAGATATGGGAGGGGGCTTGCCCTCGATGGCGGTGTATCAGGTTAGTCATTGCTGGCTGACCCACTGCTATCGAGGGCAAGCCCCCTCCCACATTGACGGCATTCCACTTCCGTCAACGGGTTTGCACGACAACCTTACCCACCGCCTTGCGCTGCCCCAGGTCATTGATCGCCTGGGCCGCCTGTTCCAGCTGGTACACCTGTGACACCAGCGGCTTCAACTTGCCCTCGGCATACCAGGTGAACAGTTGCTGAAAATTGGCCGCATTGTCCTGCGGCTGACGCTGGGCAAACGAGCCCCAGAATACGCCCACCACTGCCGCGCCCTTGAGCAGTGCCAGGTTCACCGGCAATTCGGGGATGCGCCCGCTGGCAAAGCCCACTACCAAGAGACGGCCATTCCAGGCGATCGAGCGGATCGCCTGGTCAAACAGGTCACCACCCACCGGATCGTAGATCACATCGGCGCCGTTGCCGTCGGTGAGGCGCTTGACCTCATCCTTGAGGTTGGCTTCGCTGTAATTTATCAACTCATCGGCGCCGGCCGCCTTGGCCACCGCGAGTTTGTCGGCGCTGCTGGCGGCGGCGATCACCCGGGCGCCCATGGCCTTGCCGATTTCCACGGCGGCCAGGCCCACGCCACCGGAAGCGCCGAGCACCAGCAGGGTTTCGCCGGGTTGCAGGTTGGCGCGCTGTTTCAGCGCGTGCATCGAGGTGCCGTAGGTCATGCTGAAGGCGGCGGCGGTGTTGAAGTCCATGCTCGGCGGGATCGGCAGCACGTTATAGCCCGGCACCGCCACCTGCTCGGCAAAACTGCCCCAGCCGGTCAGGGCCATCACGCGATCACCGACTTTCAAGTGGCTGACCTTCTCCCCGACGTCACTCACCACGCCCGCCGCTTCGCCACCCGGAGAAAACGGGAAGGGCGGCTTGAACTGGTATTTACCCTCGATGATCAGGGTGTCCGGAAAATTCACCCCGGCCGCGTGCACGTCCAGCAGGACTTCGTTCTTCTTGATCGCGGGGCTGGCGATCTCTTCCAGCACCAGGGTTTCGGCGGGGCCGAAGGCTTTGCACAGCACAGCTTTCATCGGACTATTCCTTTTGGCGTCGTGGCCGATAAGTGTAGGAGGGTACGCCCGTGGGTCAACAAGCATGCCCGCGCCTGATAAGCCCCCATAAGCTTGTGCTCAGCCTTGCTAGCGTTATGCTACCCGGCAACCGAATTCGAGGAATGAACTGTGAAAGCGTGGATCCTGTTGATGCTGGCCCTGACCTTGCCGATGGTCGCCCAGGCCGAAGAAGCCAAAGAGGCCAAAGAGGGCGAGGCGCCGAAGGTCAGCTATATCAGCCTGACGCCGCCGTTCGTGGGCAACTACGGCCTGGATGGCACGGCAAAACTCAAGGTATTCAAGGCCGACATCGCTCTGCGCGTCACCGGCACCGAAGCCGCCGCAGCGGTCAAAGCCAATGATGCGTTGATTCGCAACCAACTGGTGGCACTGTTTACCCAGCAGACCAACGAAGCCATGAGCACGGTTGAAGGCAAGGAAAAGCTGCGCCAGGAAGCGTTGAAACAGACGCAGCAGGTGATGAACGATGAGACCGGTAAGCCGATGGTGGAAGACCTGTTGTTCAACAACCTGATCATTCAGTAACCCTTCAACGCAACGCCAGGACTGCCGCCCACTGTTCGGCAGTGACCGGCATCACCGAGAGCCGGCTGCCTTTTTGCACCAGAGGCAGTTCGGCCAGCGCGGCCTGCTGTTTCAGGTAGCCCAGGCCCAGCACCTTGGGAAAGGTCTGCACGTGCGCGACGTCAATTGCGCTCCACGGGTTTTTTTCCGGTGTGGCCTTGGCATCGAAGTAGTGGCTTTCTGGTTCCAGTGCGGTGGGGTCGGGATAGGCGGCCTTGGCGATCTTGCCGATGCCGGCAATGCCTGGCTCGGGGCAGCTGGAGTGGTAGAAGAAGAATTCGTCGCCCACCGCCATGGCCCGCAAAAAGTTGCGCGCCTGGTAATTGCGCACCCCGTCCCAGCGGGCTTCACCGAGCGTTTCCAGGCCTTTGATCGAGAGTTCGTCGGGCTCGGATTTCATCAACCAGTAGGCCATTTTTGCGCTCCTGAAAAAGGCATTGGGCAAGTTGTCGGGCAATCCCATGACAAACCGACAGTCGGTTGGCGTCAAGGTTTGCGTGTTGGTTCACGTTACCGCAGAATGCCGGGCTTCAAGCTTGGCGCAGCTGCAACGGACTACTTTGGAACGTTGTTGTCATCGTGTACGAGATGCCTGAAGGGGGGCAATCGATGCAACGTAAACCGGATTTACTATGGATATTGGTTATTTTGTTTGGTCTGGGTGTCGTGACCACCGGGTATGCCCAGAGCTTGTGGTCGAACAAGACCGATGCACCGGTTGAGCTTTCGCCTGTGCAGCAGCAATTCAAGCGTTAACGCGATTTAAAGCGTCGCTGGTTCCGGCGGCGTTTCTGCTACATACCATTGCTTTTCGGTGACAGTGCCCGCCAGCGGCACGTCCCAACTCGCCTGCGCCAAGCGATCGACTTGCTGACATTCATGGGCCAACCCCAGCAGCGTCGGCTTGCGCCACGTGTTGCGCCTGGCCAGGTAAGCCAGGCTGCGGTCATAGAAACCGCCGCCCATGCCCAATCGCCCACCCTCATTATCGAACCCCACCAGCGGCAGCAGCACCAGGTCCAGCGCCCACACTTTGCGTTGGCGGTGGGCATCGGCCCGAGGTTCGAGAATACGAAAGCGGTTGGGCAGCAACTTATCCCCAGGCCGCACGCGCTGGAACACCATTTTGGTACGCGGCCACGCACTCAGTACCGGCAGGTAGGTGGCCTTGCCCCGGCGCTGGGCAGCGCGCAGCAGCAGGCGCGGATCGATTTCACCGTCCGTCGGTAGATACAGGGAAATATGTCTGGCCCGGCGAAACAGCGGGTGCTGTGCCAGTTGCCGGTAAAGACCTTGCGCGGCCTGACGCTGCTCGCTCGGTGTCAGAGCGCGGCGTGCTTTGCGCAACAGGCGTCGAAGTTGCGGACGGGAAAGCGGCGCAGGTTCGGTCATGGCTGTTCGGCTCATAAAACAATGCCAGTCCGAAGACTGGCATTGAGTTTGGGAATTCAGGCTCCCCGGCAGAGCCGCTGTCGACTAAGCCCTTGAACCCGAAAGTTCAAGGTGGAAGAAGCAGTAGGCTTTAAGGCTTTCCGTCTAGCGGACATGCACACCAGCCCAACGTGCAACTTCCAGGGTAGTGCGAATCGGCTCCGGGACATCGCCGACTGGCAAACACGCCAGGGAGTGAGGCGAGTATACCTTAAACAGACTCGGCAATCAGCCCTTGGGTGCGTCGGAATCGGTGGAAAGCGCCAGGTCGACGCGTTCGAGCAGGTCACGCACCTGCTCGCGGGTCGAGCCGCTGGCCTGCGCGTCAGGGCGTTCCTGCTTGTGCAGCAGGTCGTGGGTAATGTTCAGTGCAGCCATCACGGCGATGCGGTCGGCGCCGATTACTTTGCCGCTGCTGCGGATTTCACGCATCTTGCCGTCCAGGTAGCGGGCAGCGCTCACCAGGTTGCTGCGCTCCTCCTGGGGGCAGATGATCGAATACTCTTTGTCGAGGATCTGCACGGTAACGCTATTGCTTGAACTCATGAGTCTTGCTCCAGGGCCTTCAGGCGCGAAATCATCGATTCGACCTTACGCCGGGCGATTTCGTTTTTTTCAATGAGGTGAGCGCGTTCCTCGCGCCAGGTCTTTTCCTGAGCTAATAGGAGTCCGTTTTGACTCTTAAGTTGCTCGACCCGATCAATTAGCAGTTCGAGTCTGGCCATCAGCGCTTGCAGGTCGGTGTCTTCCATTGGGTTCCACTGGATTTTGTCTGATGAATGGCAACTTCAGGATAAACGATCTGACGCCCTCGATAGTCTTGGTGCGTCTGCCGGTGCTAGGATACAGCGCTCCATTCTAGACATTGCGCCGTCTGGCGCCTAGCTCACCATGCCCATTCAGAACTCCCCGTACGACGCTTTTTCCAAACTGCTGAGCACCAGCGGTCATCCTTGCTCGCCTGCCGAACTGCATGGCGTGCTGTTGGGCCGCAGTTGCACCGGCGTGGGCTTCGATGCCGACAACTGGCTGGCCGATGTGGCCGAGCTGCTGGAAACCGAACCGACCGAGAACGTGCGTAACGCGCTGATCGGCCTGCAAGAGATGGTCAAGGGCGAGCTGACCGGTGATGACGTCACCGTGGTCCTGCTGCTGCCGACCGACGACGCACCGCTCGCCGAGCGTGCCGCTGCACTGGGTCAATGGTGCCAGGGCTTCCTCCACGGTTTCGGCGTGAATGCCGGCGGCCTGGAACTGAGCACCGACGCCAAGGAAGTGTTGCAGGACCTGGCGGCCATCTCCCAGGTGCAAGACGCCCTGGAAGAATCCGAAGACGGCGAGGGTGACTACATGGAAGTCATGGAATACCTGCGCGTGGCGCCGTTGCTGCTGTTCACCGAGACCAGGAAGTCCGCTGAACCTGCGGCGCCCAAGCCGTCGCTGCACTGAAAAAGGAAGCCCATCTGCCCATGATCCATATCCCCAGAGCGGAATACACCCGTCGCCGCAAGGCGCTCATGGCGCAGATGGAACCCAACAGCATCGCGATCCTGCCGGCCGCCGCCGTGGCGATTCGCAACCGTGATGTGGAGCATGTCTACCGCCAGGACAGCGACTTCCAGTACCTGAGCGGCTTCCCTGAACCGCAGGCGGTGATCGTGCTGATGCCCGGTCGCCAGCATGGCGAGTACGTGCTGTTCTGCCGTGAACGCAACGCCGAACGTGAATTGTGGGACGGCCTGCGCGCCGGTACCGAAGGCGCGATCCGCGATTTTGGCGCTGACGACGCGTTTCCCATTACCGATATCGATGACATCCTGCCAGGCCTGATTGAAGGCCGTGACCGGGTGTATTCGGCCATGGGCAGCAATGCCGAATTCGACCGGCATGTGATGGAGTGGATCAACGTGATCCGCTCCAAGGCGCACCTGGGGGCCCAGCCGCCGAACGAATTCGTTGCCCTGGATCATTTGCTGCACGACATGCGCCTGTATAAATCGGCGGCGGAAGTGAAGGTGATGCGCGAGGCGGCGCGAATTTCCTGCGCCGCCCATGTGCGCGCGATGCAGGCCAGCCGTGCCGGCCTGCATGAGTTCAGCCTGGAGGCCGAGCTGGACTACGAGTTCCGCAAGGGTGGCGCGAAAATGCCGGCGTATGGCTCCATCGTGGCGGCCGGACGCAACAGCTGCATCCTGCATTACCAGCAGAATGACGCGCTGCTCAAGGACGGTGACCTGGTATTGATCGATGCCGGTTGCGAGATCGACTGCTACGCCAGTGACATCACTCGCACCTGGCCGGTCAACGGCAGGTTTTCGCCCGAGCAAAAGGCGATCTACGAGATTGTGCTGGCCTCCCAGGAAGCCGCTTTCGCGCAGATCGCGCCGAACAAGCATTGGAACCAGGCGCATGAGGCGACCGTGCAGGTCATCACGGCCGGGCTGGTCAGGCTGGGGTTGCTGCAAGGCGAGGTTGACGAACTGATCGCCAGCGAAGCCTACCGCGCCTTTTACATGCATCGCGCCGGTCATTGGCTGGGCATGGATGTGCATGATGTGGGCGAGTACAAAGTCGGCGGTGAATGGCGCGTGCTGGAAGTCGGCATGGCCTTGACCGTGGAGCCGGGGATCTATATTTCACCGGATAACCAGAACGTAGCGAAGAAGTGGCGTGGCATTGGCGTACGCATCGAGGACGACGTGATAGTGACCAAGCAAGGCTGTGAAATTCTGACCGGCGCGGTGCCCAAGACGGTGGCCGAGATCGAAGCGCTGATGGCGGCTGCCCGATGAGCCGGGTCAACCTGGCGATCATCGGCGGTGGCCTGGTGGGCGCCAGCCTGGCGCTGGCGTTGCAGGCCGGGGCCAAGGCGCGAGGGTGGAAAATCGCACTGATCGAGCCCTTCGCGCCCGGCGACAGTTATCAGCCGAGCTACGATGCGCGTTCCTCGGCGCTGTCCTTTGGTGCCCGGCAGATCTATCAGCGCCTGGGCGTGTGGCAGGACATTTCCCGTCGCGCCGAGCCGATCAAGCAGATTCATGTGTCCGACCGTGGACGTTTCTCCACCGCGCGTCTGTCAGCCCTGGAAGAGGGTGTGCCGGCCCTCGGTTACGTGGTGGAAAACGCCTGGCTGGGCCAATGCCTGTGGCAAGGCCTGGATAAAGAGGTGGTCAGCTGGCGCTGCCCGGCGGAAGTCACGCGCATGGAGCCGCTGCCTGATGGCTACCGCCTGACCCTCAACGATGAAACCGTGCTCGAATGCGACCTTGCCGTACTGGCCGACGGCGGCCGCTCGGGCCTGCGCGAACAACTGGGCATCGGCGTCAAGACGCGCCCGTATAACCAGAGCGCGCTGATCGCCAACATCACCCCGAGCGAAGCCCATAATGGCGAAGCGTTCGAGCGCTTCACCGATGAAGGGCCGATGGCCTTGCTGCCGCTGCCCGACAACCGCTGCGCGCTGGTTTGGACCCGTATGGGCATGGACGCCCAGCGCCTGGCGGGCCTTGACGAGCGCAGTTTCCTCAGCGAATTGCAGGGCGTGTTCGGCTATCGCCTGGGCACCCTGAAGCAGGTAGGCGCGCGGCATCTGTATCCGCTGACGCTGGTGGAAGCGGAAGAACAGGTCCGCTCGCATCTGGTGGTCCTCGGCAATGCGGCGCACAGCCTGCATCCGATCGCCGGGCAGGGTTTCAACCTGTCCCTGCGCGACGCCAACGCCCTGGCCGAAGCCCTGCTGGCCGGGCCTGCCGTGCCGGGCGACCTGGCGACGCTGCAGCGCTACCGCGAGCGCCAGCGCCTGGACCAGCAACTGACCGTGGGTTTCTCCGACCAGGTCACGCGCCTGTTCGGCAGCGGCCAACCGTTGGTGGCGCTGGGGCGCAACATGGGCCTGCTCGGCCTGGACCTGCTGCCGCCGGCCAAGCGCTGGTTCGCCCGCCAGGCCATGGGCCTGGGTACGCGCCCCGATGCGTAAGTGGCTGATTCAGCGCCTGGGCAAGGCGCGGCTGCTGCGCTGGGTGATGACGCTCTATCCACCCTACCTGGGCGCCGGGGTCAGCGTGCAGCAGATGAGCGCCGACTTTCGTCACGTCAAGGTGCGCATGGGCCTGGGCTGGTATAACCGCAACTATGTGGGCACCCAGTTCGGCGGCAGCCTGTATTCGATGGTCGACCCGTTCTACATGCTGATGCTGATGGAGAACCTGGGCCGTGATTACATTGTCTGGGACAAGGCCGCCAGCATCGACTTCATCTCGCCGGGCAAAGGCCCGGTGTATGCCGAGTTTTCCATCGACGACGCCCTGCTCGATGAGGTTCGTCGACAGACCGCCGATGGCGAGAAATATTTGCCTCGGCTCAAGGTCCAGATTCATGACGGCTCCGGCACCCTGGTGGCGCGGGTCGACAAAACCCTTTACGTGCGGCGCAAGCCGCCAGCGAGACAGGCTTGACTATGGACATGCGCGCAGATGTGCTGATTGTCGGGGCCGGAATGGTCGGAAGCGCCCTGGCGCTGGCGTTGCAGGGCAGTGGCCTGCAGGTATTGCTGCTTGACGGCAGCCCGCTGAGCGTCAAGCCGTTCGAACCGGCGGCGGCGTTTGAACCTCGGGTCAGTGCGCTGTCCGCCGCCAGCCAGCGCATTCTCGAACGCCTTGGCGTGTGGGACGGCATCGTCGAGCGCCGCGCCAGCCCCTATGGCCAGATGCAAGTGTGGGACGGCAGCGGCACCGGGCAGATCCACTTCTCGGCGGCCAGTGTGCATGCCGAGGTGCTGGGGCATATCGTCGAGAACCGTGTGATCCAGGATGCCTTGCTGGACCGCCTGCATGATTGTGACCTGGGGCTGTTGGCCAATGCGCGCCTGGAGCAGATGCGCCGCTCCGGCGATGAATGGCTGCTGACCCTGGCCGATGGGCGCAAGCTGCGCGCGCCGCTTGTGGTCGCCGCCGATGGCGCCAACTCCGCAGTGCGCCGCCTGACCGGCACCCCCACCCGTGAATGGGACTACCTGCACAACGCCATCGTGACCAGCGTACGCAGCAGCCAGCCGCACCAGCGCACGGCGTGGCAACGCTTCACCGACACGGGCCCGCTGGCATTCCTGCCGCTGGTGCGTGATGGGCAGGAGGACTGGTGCTCGATTGTCTGGTCGACCACGCCGGCGGAGTCCGAGCGTTTGATGGCCCTGGACGATGAGCGCTTCTGCGGTGAGCTGGAGCGCGCCTTTGAGGGGCGCCTGGGCACGGTGGTCAGCGCCGACCCGCGCGTCTGCGTGCCGTTGCGTCAGCGTCACGCCAAACGTTACGTGGCCGAAGGCCTGGCGTTGATTGGCGATGCGGCCCACGTCATCCATCCCTTGGCGGGGCAGGGCGTGAACCTGGGCTTTCTCGATGCCGCGGTGCTGGCCGAAGTGCTGCTGGCGGCCAGCGAACGTGGCGAGCGTCTGGCGGATGTGAAGGTGCTGAGCCGCTACGAGCGTCGGCGCATGCCGCATAACCTGGCGCTGATGGCGGCAATGGAAGGCTTCGAGCGCCTGTTTCAGGCCGATCAACTGCCGCTGCGCTGGTTGCGCAATGCCGGGTTGAAGATCGTCGACCAGATTCCCGAAGCCAAGGCACTGTTTGTACGCCAGGCCTTGGGCCTGACCGGCGACCTCCCGGACCTCGCCAAACTGTAAATTGAAATGCGGCCCCCTGTGGGAGGGGGCTTGCCCCCGATGAGCATAGGTATCTACACAATTTTGTTGCGACACCGCACCTGGGGCGAGGGAGCTAACGCGTATCTACCTGACGCTCTGAGGTCCAAATGTGGGAGGGGGCTTGCCCCCGATGGCGGCCTCTGGGCCGACCAGGATGTTGGATTGGAACGAGTACATATCCGTTACTACGGTCACGGCCACTTAGGGTTCCGCCCTGACGGCGGCTCACTTTTGAAAAGCGCAAAAGTAAGCAAAACGCTCTTGCCCCACCACTCGGCACCT
>NZ_CVTX01000160.1:45473-68425 GCF_900005715.1 Pseudomonas sp. 34 E 7 | reverse complement strand
AGCCTGCGTTCGGCCAGCGTGGTTTAACGGGGCGCCTAGGATCAAAAGCCAGATCAAGAGCGACTCGCTTCGCATCGTGGTTACGGTTGGGCGCAGCTGGGTTGTGTAGATACCTATGCCCCGATGAGGCCGCCAGCCCTCACACATACCTCAAACCGTGCAACATCTGGTAACGCCTCCATCAAGCGTTACCAAATGTGAGTCCTTATCATTTGCGCACTTTTTGCAAATGAGAGACCGCACCCATGTTGGCATCCAAGCGCCTCCTGACTGCCCTGGCACTCACCCTGATCGGCAGCGCCACCGCGCAGGCCGCCGACGAAGTGGTGGTCTACTCCTCGCGCATCGACGAACTGATCAAGCCGGTGTTCGACGCCTATACCCGCAAGACCGGCGTACAGGTGAAGTTCATCACCGACAAGGAAGCCCCGCTGATGCAGCGCATCAAGGCCGAGGGCGAAAATGCCACCGCTGACCTGCTGCTCACCGTCGACGCCGGCAACCTCTGGCAGGCCGAGCAGATGGGCATCCTGCAGCCGTTCACCTCCGAGGTGATCGACAAGAATATTCCGCTGCAATACCGCTCCTCGGCCCATGCGTGGACCGGGTTGAGCCTGCGCGCGCGCACCATCGCCTATTCCACCGACCGGGTAAAACCGGGCGAACTGACCACCTACGAAGCCCTGGCCGACAAACAGTGGGAAGGCCGCCTGTGCCTGCGCACGGCCAAAAAGGTCTATAACCAGTCCCTGACCGCCACGCTGATCGAGACCCACGGCGCGGCCAAGACCGAAGAAATCGTCAAAGGCTGGGTGAATAACCTGTCCACCGACGTGTTCTCCGACGATATCGCCGTGCTGGAGGCGATCAACGCCGGGCAATGCGACGTGGGTATCGTCAACACTTACTACTACGGTCGCCTGCACAAGCAGAAGCCGGACCTGGCGGTGAAGCTGTTCTGGCCGAACCAGGGCGACCGTGGCGTGCATGTGAACCTGTCGGGCATTGGCTTGACCAAACACGCGCCACACCCGGCAGCGGCCAAGGCCCTGGTGGAATGGATGACCACGCCCGAGGCGCAGAAGATCTTCGCCGACGTGAACCAGGAGTTCCCGGCCAACCCGGCGGTACCGCCGTCGGCCGAAGTGGCGACCTGGGGCAAATTCGTGGCCGATACCTTGCCGGTGGAAGTGGCGGGCAAGCGTCAGGCCGAGGCCATCCGCTTGATGGACCGCGCCGGTTGGAACTGAGTTTCTAAATCGTTAAAGCTTTTTGTAGGAGCGAGCTTGCTCGCGAAAAACTCACAGGCACCGCGTTCATTCAGGAAGCGCGCGTTATCGTTGACGTTTTTCGCGAGCAAGCTCGCTCCTACAGACGGCCACCTCCCGCACTGTTTTATGTCTGCTGTCAGACAGTCCATTCCCAGGGAATTTGCTCTTGGCCCACCCCGCCCAACGCCGCTGGTACCTGCCGGTCTTCACCGTCGCCGCCCTGGTGCTGCTGCCGCTGAGCGTGCTGTTGCTGTCCTGGCAAAGCATCGATCTACAAATCTGGTCCCACCTGTGGGACACCCAGATGCCTCGCTTACTGGGCAACACCTTGACCCTGGTACTCGGCGTCGGCGTTGGCGTGACCTTGCTGGGGGTGAGCCTGGCCTGGCTGACCAGCCTTTGCGAGTTCCCGGGGCGGCGCTGGCTGGATTGGGCGTTGATGCTGCCCTTTGCGATTCCGGCCTATGTGCTGGCCTTCGTGTTTGTAGGACTGCTGGACTTTGCAGGCCCGGTGCAGACCCTGCTGCGCGAAGGGTTCGGCGCCGGGCTGCGCCTGCCCCGCGTGCGCTCCACCAGCGGCGTGATCATCGTCTTGGTGCTGGTGTTCTACCCCTATGTCTATCTGCTGGCGCGTTCGGCATTCCTGGCCCAGGGCAAGGGCTTGATGGAAGCGGCACGGGTGCTGGGCCAGTCGCCGTGGCAGGCGTTCTGGCGCGTGGCGCTGCCCATGGCGCGGCCGGCGATTGGTGCCGGTGTCGCCTTGGCCCTGATGGAAACTCTGGCGGATTTTGGTGCGGTCTCGGTGTTCAATTTCGACACATTCACCACCGCCATCTATAAAACCTGGTACGGCTTTTTCAGCCTGTCCAGCGCCGCCCAACTGGCCAGCCTGTTGTTGCTGGTGGTGATGCTGGTGCTGTATGGCGAACGGCGCGCGCGGGGAGCGAGCCGACCCGGCAACGAGCGCCCGCGCAGCAAGGCGCTGTATCACCTGCGTGGGTTCAAGGCGGCCGCGGCCAGCGGTTGGTGTGGCCTGGTGTTCGCCTGCGCGTTTGTGATCCCGATGCTGCAACTGGTGGCCTGGTTCTGGCAGCGCGGCCGCTTCGATCTGGATGAGCGCTACACCGGCCTGATCGTGCATACGCTGTACCTGGGTGGGATAGCGGCGCTGGTGACTGTCAGCGTGGCGCTGATACTGGCGTTCGCCAACCGCCTGGCGCCGACGCGGGCGATCCGCTCCGGCATCAGCCTGGCGAATGTCGGTTATGCCTTGCCCGGGTCGGTGTTGGCGGTGTCGATCATGTTGGCCTTCAGCTATCTGGACCGCGAACTGGTGGTGCCGCTGTCGGGCTGGCTGGGCGGCGCGGGCAAGCCGTTGCTGCTGGGCAGCCTGTCGGCGCTGGTGCTGGCGTATCTGGTGCGATTCCTGGCGGTCGCCTACGGGCCTCTGGAAAACAGCCTGGCGCGTATTCGCCCGTCGTTGCCCGAGGCCGCACGCAGCCTGGGCGTGAGTGGGCCACAACTGTTTTGCAAGGTGTATCTGCCGCTGTTGCTGCCCGGCACCCTGAGCGCGGCGCTGCTGGTGTTTGTCGATGTGCTCAAGGAAATGCCCGCCACCTTGCTGATGCGCCCGTTTGGCTGGGACACCCTGGCGGTGCGCATCTTTGAAATGACCAGTGAAGGGGAATGGGCGCGGGCCTCGCTGCCGGCGTTGACCCTGGTGCTGGTCGGGTTGCTGCCGGTCATCGGGTTGATCCGACGCTCCGCACGACAAATCGGCTAGGTGCCAGTCCTACAGCTTGCGGCTACAATGCGCGGCATTCGGTGTGCTCCGTCTTTCGGATCGACCTGCTGTATGTGGCTGCGGGCCTTGTCGTTCAAGGTGTTCGGCGCAAGTGGCAGCTCTGCGCACCTTCGCCAAGCCCGGAAGGAGAAACCCATGGGACAGCGTACGCCTCTGTATGACCTGCATCTCGCCCTCGGCGCGAAAATGGTCGATTTTGGCGGTTGGGATATGCCTTTGCATTACGGCTCGCAAGTTGAGGAGCACCATCAGGTGCGGCGCGACTGCGGGGTGTTCGATGTATCTCATATGACCGTGATCGATGTCACCGGCCCCCAGGCCAAGGAATGGCTCCAGCACCTGCTGGCCAATGATGTCGATCGATTGCACGGCTGCGGCCGCGCGTTGTACAGCGCCATGCTCAACGAGCAGGGCGGGGTGGTGGACGACATGATCGTCTACCGTACCGAAACCGGTTACCGACTGGTGGTCAACGCCGCCACCCGTGACCAGGACATGGCCTGGATGCAGGCGCAGCTGGGCAGCTATCAGGTGCAGTTGCAGGAGCGCTCCGAGCTGGCCATGCTCGCCATTCAAGGTCCCCACGCGCGGCAGAAGATCGCCGAACTGGTGACCCAGTCCCGTGGCACCCTGATCCATCAGCTCAAACCTTTCGAAGGCCAGGCCGACGGCGACTGGTTTATCGCCCGCACCGGTTACACCGGCGAAGACGGCCTGGAAATTGTCCTGCCTGCGGACCAGGCGCCGGGTTTTTTCAACGACCTGGTGGGCGCCGGCATTTCCCCCATCGGCCTCGGCGCGCGCGATACCTTGCGCCTGGAGGCCGGCATGAACCTGTATGGCCAGGATATCCACCAGCAGGTGTCGCCCCTGGCGGCCAATATGGCCTGGAGCATCGCCTGGGAACCGGCAGGACGCAATTTTATCGGCCGCGCCGCGCTGGAAGCGGAAAAAGCGGCCGGTGTGCAGTTCAAATTGGTCGGGCTGGTCCTGGAAGAACGTGGGGTTCTGCGTGCTCACCAGGTGGTTCGTATCGCCAATGTTGGCGAAGGGGAGATCACCAGTGGTAGTTTCTCTCCTACGCTTAGCAAATCCATTGCCCTGGCGCGTGTACCGACAGCGACTGCCGACCGGGCCGAAGTGGAAATCCGCGGCAAGTGGTACCCGGTTCGAGTGGTCAAGCCGACCTTCGTCCGCCATGGCAAAACCTTGATCTAACTATTTTCCGGCAGGCCACCGGCCGCTGACATTTCTTCTTGAGGACACAGACTATGAGCAATATCCCTGCCGACCTGCGTTTTGCCGAAAGTCATGAGTGGGCCCGTCTGGAAGCCGACGGCAGCGTGACCGTCGGGATCTCCGACCATGCCCAGGAAGCGCTGGGCGATGTGGTGTTTGTTGAGCTGGCCGAGGTGGGTGCCACATTTGAAGCCCAAGGGCAGGCGGGTGTGGTTGAGTCGGTGAAGGCGGCTTCGGACATCTATGCCCCGGTTGCAGGCGAGGTGATTGCGGTCAACGAAGAGTTGAGCGGCAGTCCTGAGCTGTTGAACTCCGACCCTTACGGCGCCTGGATCTTCAAGCTCAAGCCAAGCAACGCAGCTGATCTGGAGAAACTGCTGGACGCTGCCGGCTACAAAGCCGCTATCGGCGAGTAACACAGAACCCAATGTGGGAGGGGGCTTGCCCTAATGCTGGTCAGTTAGCGCAGATCCCCTGTGGGAGGGGGCTTGCCCCCGATGGCGGAGTGTCAGTCTCCTCATCAGTGGCTGACCCACCTCAATCGGGGGCAAGCCCCCTCCCACATTAAGTGATCAGCCTGCTTTCAATACCGTTTTGACCGCCGCAACAGCCCGCTCCACATCCGCCTCCGTCATCGCCGTGAACATCGGCAACGACACGATCAATCGCCCAACACGCTCCGCCACCGGGAACATCCCTTCCTTGAAGCCCTGTGCCCGATACAGGCTCAGCAGGTGGATGGGCGGGTAGTGATAGCCAATGCCGACGCCAAGGGCCTGCATCTGCTCCATAAACGTAGCGCGGGCGGGCAGACCATCCTGACGCTCCGGCAATACCAGTTGGAACAGGTGCCAGTTGCTGTTTTCGAAGTCCGCCGGCGGCAGTTGCGCGCCGTACTGTTGTTCAAAATCACTGCCGAAGCATTCGAAGTAGTGGCGTGCCAGGTTCTGGCGATGGGCGGTGATCTTCTCGATGTGGGCAAATTGCCCGAGGCCGATGGCAGCGGCGATATCGGTCATGTTGAACTTGCCGCCCAGCACGTCCACATCCAGGCCGTCGAAACCGCTGCGGGTCACGCCTTGCAGGCGGTATTTCTCGGCCAGGCGGGCTTCTTCGGCGTTGTTCAGCACCAGGCAGCCGCCTTCGGATGAAGTGATGTTCTTGTTCGCCTGGAAGCTGAACGACACGAAGTCGCCGGTAGCGCCGATGCGTTCGCCGTCCCAACTGGACCCGAGCGCCTGGGCGGCATCCTCGACGATGCGCAGCTTGTACTTGTTGGCCAGCGCATAGAGCATCGGCATATCCAGGGGCAAACCGGCCAGGTAGACCGGGATGATTGCCTTGGTGCGTGGAGTGATCGCCGCTTCAACCTGAGCCAGATCGATGTTGCGGGTGACCGGGTCGATATCGGCAAAGACCGGAGTGGCGCCCACCTCGAGGATGACGTTGGCCGTGGCGACCCAGGAGATCGGCGTCGTGATGACTTCATCCCCAGGCCCGATACCGGCGATGCGCAAGGCAATTTCCATGGTGCAGGTGCCGGAGTTGAAGGTGCGCACCGGACGACCGCCAAAGTATTCCGACAACTGCGCTTCGAATGCCTGCACCTTCGGCCCACTGGTGATCCAGCCGGAACGCAGGACATCGCCGACCGCCGAGATCGTGGCTTCGTCAATGGTAGGTTTGGAGAACGGCAGGAAAGGCTGTTGGCTCATGACGAAGAAGGCATCCGGTAGGCGATGAGTGATGGACGTGTGAGTCCTGCATGGTTGCACGGCTCGACTGAATATAGCCTGTCGCCCGTGAACGATTCGTCATGTTGCAGGCAAAAAAATGCCGCTTGAAAAAGCGGCATTCTTTACGCTGTAGTCGTTACTCGGTAACAGCGTTCTTCGCGAGGATGGCGTTGGCCAGTTCCATGTCCGTGGCCTGCAGGCCAGGGTTGTCGGCGCGCACTTTCTGCATGGCCGCCTCCAGATACGGGCCGCGGATGCCGCCGTCGCTGGCGACGAAGCTGCCGGCGTCGTCCTGGGCGGCGACGACCATTTTGTGGTCCTTGAAGGTCAGGTAGGTCGAGCCGGTGGTGGCGCCCGACGAGATGACATTACGCCAGAAGCTGTCGGCCATGGCTGAGCCGACAGGGAGGGAGAGCACAGCGAGGGTTGCGACAGCATATTTAAGACGCATGATGGGTGACTCCGGTGGGTTATCTGTACGTTTTGATTGTAGTTAACCTTATCCAGTTCCATCACTGACTAAACAGTTTCAACCTTTAAAACCACGCCATCCTGCCCAATTACCCGGACTTGAGCGCCTACAGGGGCATCGGTACCGGTGACCATCCATACGCCATCGCCGACCTTGACCTTGCCCCTGCCGTCCACTATCGCCTGATGCACCACGAACGTGCGCCCGACCAGCTCTGAGCCGCGCTCGTTCAAGCCGGGCTGGTCGCTGGCCTTGGCGCTGCTGCGTTGGCGTCTCCACCAGTACACGGCCGTCAATATCGACAACAGGGCGAACAGCAGCAGTTGCCACTCCAGCCCAAGGGGCGGGACGATAAACTTGATCACGCCCACGGCCGCTGCGGCGATACCCATCCACAACAGGTAGCCTCCGGCACCGAACACCTCGAGAATCAACAACACGGTGCCCAGCGCCAACCAGTCCCAGAACGAAAGATGCTGCAGGAAATCCCACATGGTGGCGACCTCAGCCTTTCTTGTTGTCGAAGGTGGCTTTGACGATCTCGCCGATACCGCCCACGGCACCAATCACCTGGCTGGCTTCCAGCGGCATCAGGATAACCTTGCTGTTGTTGGCCGATGCCAGCTTGCCCAGGGCATCGATGTATTTCTGCGCGACGAAGTAGTTCACCGCCTGCACGTTGCCGGAGGCGATCGCTTGCGATACCACCTGGGTCGCGCGGGCTTCAGCCTCGGCCTGACGTTCACGGGCTTCGGATTCGAGGAAGGCGGCCTGGCGGCTACCCTCTGCCTCGAGGATCTGCGCCTGTTTCTTGCCCTCGGCTGTAAGGATCGCCGAGGCTCGCAGGCCTTCGGCTTCAAGGATCTGCGCACGCTTGATCCGTTCGGCTTTCATTTGCCCGGACATGGCCGCCATGAGGTCGGCGGGCGGGCTGATGTCCTTGATTTCGATACGGGTGATCTTGATGCCCCACGGCGCCGTGGCTTCGTCGACGGTGCGCAGCAGCTTTTCGTTGATACCGTCGCGCTGGCTGAGCATGGCATCCAGCTCCATGGAACCGAGCACCGTACGGATATTGGTTTGCAGCAGGTTGCGAATGGCATGTTCGAGGTTGTTCACCTCATACGCGGCCTGGGCAGTGTTGACCACCTGGAAGAAGCACACGGCGTCAATCTGCACGGTGGCGTTGTCGGCGGTAATCACTTCCTGGGGCGGGATATCCAGCACGCTTTCCATCACGTTGATCTTGCGGCCGATGCGGTCCATGACCGGGATGATGATGTTCAGGCCGGGCTTGAGGGTGTTGGTATAGCGGCCGAAACGTTCGACGGTCCACTGGTAGCCCTGGGGCACCACCTTGAAACCCATGAACAGGATGGCAATGGCCAATCCCACGAAAAGAAGCAGTACGGTTCCGATCTGCATTGCGATTCCCTATCTGATGATGTCAGTGACACGACGTTCGGTCGATTGTAACGGTGTCGTCACGGATAAGGACGGTTTCATTGCCCAATGCTCAAAGGATTTGTTTCTGAATCCCCAGGGGTAACCCTGAGGACCTCCGCCAGCGTCGTCAGCCCCGCCTTCATCTTTTGCATGCCGGCCATCCGCAGGCTGTGCATGCCTTGCCCGAGTGCGGCATGGCGCAAGGCCTGAACGTCAGCGCCGGGGGTGATCAGCGCCTTGAGGGTTTCATCCAGAACCATGATCTCGTAAAGCCCGGCCCTGCCCCGATAGCCACTGTCGCGGCACTCTCCACACCCGACCGCTGCGTAGACGTTGGCCACGGCGCGTTTGCAATGGGGGCACAGCACACGCACCAGGCGCTGTGCCATGACGCCTATCAGCGTCGCCTTGATCAAATAATGAGCGATGCCCAACTCCTGCAAGCGGCTGATGGCGCTCGGCGCATCGTTGGTGTGCAGCGTTGACAGCACCAGATGCCCGGTCAGCGCTGCCTGGATCGCCATCTCGGCGGTCTCCTGGTCGCGAATCTCGCCGATCATGATGATGTCCGGGTCCTGGCGCAGCAACGCGCGGATACCGCTGGCGAAGGTCAGGTCGATGTTGTGCTGCACCTGCATCTGGTTGAATGCCGGCTCGACCATTTCGATGGGGTCCTCCACCGTGCACAGGTTGACCTCCCGGGTCGCCAGTTGCCTGAGGGTGCTGTAGAGCGTGCTGGTCTTGCCCGAGCCGGTGGGGCCGGTGACCAGAATGATGCCGTTGGCCTGTCGGGTCATGATCTGCCAGCGCTGCTGATCGTCGGCGGACAGCCCCAGTTGATCGAAATCCTTGAGCAGCACCTGGGGATCAAAAATGCGCATGACCAGCTTTTCGCCGAAGGCGGTGGGCAAGGTCGACAGGCGCAGTTCCACTTCAACGCCCGCCGTTTTCATGTTGATGCGCCCATCCTGGGGCTTGCGCTTCTCCGCCACATTCATACGCCCAAGGCTTTTCAGCCGGCTGACGACAGCGGTGGTGACCTGGGGCGGAAATTGGTAGACGTCATGCAACAGCCCGTCAATGCGAAAGCGCACACGCCCCTGTTCGCGGCAGGGCTCGATATGGATATCGCTGGCCCGTTGATCAAAGGCGTACTGCAACAGCCAGTCGACGATATTGACGATATGCGCGTCATCGGCATGCGGCTCGCTATCGCCGGCGCCCAGGCTGAGCCGTTCGACAGTACCGGGGGGCGCCATTTGCTGGTCGGCACCGCTGACCGATTTGGCCAGACGGTAAAATTCATTGATACAGCGCTGGAGGGTTTGAGGGTTGGCCACCACGCGTTTGATCGAGCGTTTGAGTACCTGGGACAGCCCGGCCTCCCAGCCGCTGACATGGGGCTGAGCGCTGGCAACCGTCACGCTGCGCGCATCCACGGCCACTGCAAGGATGGTGTGACGCTGGGCGAAGGCGTGGGACATCAGCGGCACCACCGTCGCCACGTCGATCTTCAACGGGTCGATGCGCAGATAAGGCTGATCGACGTGCCGGGCCAGCCACTGCGTCAGTGTTTCCAGGCACGTTCCTTGTGCGGCGATCAATTCCAGGGGGTGCCGGGCGCTGGCGGGAGCGGACGATAATTGCCGCGCCGTCTCTGGCGTAATCAGTTGCTGCTCGATCAATGCAGGCAGCAACTGTTGCAGTTCCAGAGGGCGATCTTGCAGGACGGGAGACATGGAGGTTCCTGGCGTCGGGGTGTAATCCCAGGCTAGCCAGCTTCTGAACATTCTCCCTGGGCGTGTATTGCAGGCTTTTGCCGAGAGGCTGCCACCACGGCGTGAGGCCGCGCGCTACCTGCCGGCCACAGCTCGACGGAACACACGCTGATCAGGTTTCGAAACTTTTCACCGATCACCTGGGCGCGATGCCAGCTCAGGCCTTCCATCACGATGTCGATATGCAGCAGGTCGTCTTGCCTGTTCACGATCACCTGGCTGGGCGTGAGAAATTGCAGCGCGAAGTAATTGAGTACCCGGCACAGCACGTCCGGTTCCGCCTCTGCGGCAATCCGATAATGGGCCTCGCACTGAAGGCTATCGACAGCCCACGCATCGGCGCGGGTGACAGGGTGGACGGTTTCGACGGCGTGCATGCTGACTCTCCAGATTCGACTGGAGAAATTTTTACATTCGCCTTGGGAGATTTCTTATCTAAGATGCGCATGAATCGCACAAAATTGAATCAGATAATTCAAGATAAGCGCCATAGAAGGTATTTTTATGCACAGCGAGTTGGACGTGTATGACCGCCGTATTCTGGCCCTGCTGCAAGAGGACGCCTCACTCTCCAGCGCGCAGATTGCCGAACAGGTCGGCCTGTCCCAGTCGCCCTGCTGGCGGCGCATCCAGCGGTTGAAGGAAGAGGGCGTGATTCGCGGCCAGGTGACGCTGCTGGACCGCAAGAAAATCGGCCTAAACACGCAGATCTTCGCCGAGGTCAAACTCAACGCCCACGGTCGATCCAACTTCACCGAGTTCACCGAGGCGATTCGTGGCTTTCCGGAAGTGCTGGAGTGTTACGTGCTGATGGGGGCGGTGGATTTTTTATTGCGCATTGTTGCGTCGGACATCGAGGCGTACGAGCGGTTTTTCTTTGACAAGTTGTCGATGGTGCCGGGGATTCAGGAGGTCAATTCGATTGTGGCTTTGTCGGAGATCAAGTCCACCACCAGTCTGCCAGTATTGCGCTGACAGAGGCGGCCTCATCGGGGGCAAGCCCCCTCCCACAGGGGAACGCAATCCAATGTGGGAGGGGGCTTGCCTCCGATGGCGATATTACAGGCGCAGCAAGGTCTTCCAGGCCCGATTCTGATACACCGCAATCGCCTGGTGCATCCGTGCATCCAGCGACTCATCGGTAATCGGCTGGTTGGCCAGGTGCGCCAGCTTGTTCAGCTCGCCGTACAAGCGGTCCAGTTCCGGGATGTCCACCACGTGGCGCGCATGGTGCAGCCAGGCCTGGATGCGTTCGATGCGCGGCAATTGCTCGGCCAGGTCTTCGGGCTGCTGCTGGTAACGCGGCAGTTGCAGGGCAACGGCGTCATCGGCCAACAGGCGCGGTAGCCAGTTGGTGATCTGCGCGGCGCCCTGACGGTTGCCACGCACGTTGCGCGCTTCGGTCCAGGTGCGGGCCAGCAGCCAGCGCGAGGTGTTCAGGGAGAACAGGCCCCAGCGCACATCCTGCAATTCTTCAACGAACTGCTCCGGTGCGGCTTTGCGAATGTCTTCGTCGTCATCACCGGCCTGGACCAGCGGGCGCCAGTCTTCCAGCAACGCATCGAGGGCACTGCGCAGCTCACTGGTGGATTGACGCGGCGCGGCCTGGCCGAGGCTGCCGATCAGGGCGCGCAATTCGCCGAGGTTCTCGACCCAATCCTGCAGCAGACGCCAGTGGCCATTGAAGCGATATTGCTCGGCCAGGCGCTGGCTGCTGCCCAGCAGGTGCCACATGATTGCGGCGAAGGCATCGTCCAACGGCATTTCGGCGTGAATCTGCGGTGCCGGCAGGCTCAGGGAATAGCTGCTGGCGTCGTACAGGCGATAGCCACGTTCGGCCTTGCTGATGTCACACGGCATCAGCGCCAGGGTCGCTGCCAATTCTGCGGCCAGCTCCAGCAACGCTGCGGGCTCGCCTTCGCGCAGTTCCAGTTCCAGCTCGCAGATTTCTTCCTTCTGCTTGCCGACGACCACATGGCCCAGGTCCAGGGCGGCTTCGATCACCACCTTGGCCTTGCCGCGACCCCAGGCGATTTCGGCGCGTTCACGCACGAAGTCGGTGGTAAAGATCGGCTTGAGGGTCTTTTTGTCCAGCTCGGCCAGTTGCTCGGGCCAGCACTCGCCGTCGAGCTTCTTCACGTCGAGCTTGGCTTTGGGCAGGTCCCAGTTGTATTCGTTACGTTCCGACAAGCCGGCAACACTTTGGCCGCGGGTCTTGAGGGTCTGGATGATGTCGTCACCGTCCTTGCGCAGGCGCAGGGCCACCTTGGCCTGGGCCAGGTCGCGTTCGGGGGTGTCGAAGTACTGATTCATCAACTCACGGCGTTCCCAGCCACTTTTGTTGCGTTTTTTCAGTAGCGGGTGCTCACGCAGCGCGGCGAGTGTTTCGCGGCTGACGCGGAGCTTGATTTCGGTTTCTTTCTGCATGGCCGGAAAATCCAGGATCGGGAGCGCAGCCGGGGAAAAGTGTGGCTGCCAAGGTCGTGCAGTGTACAGGACTGAGCCCGGCAACGTGCCGCAACGGTTTATTGTGTCGTGCAGATGGCTCTATAGTGGGGCTCATCCGGGAAGTTGGAGACCGCGCATGCCGTTACCGTCCATGAAAGAGCAGTTTGCCTCGTTGATTGCCGCGCCGTCGGTCAGTTGCACTCAAGCGTCGCTGGACCAGACCAACCGCCCGGTGATCGATCTGCTCGCCACCTGGCTGGGCGACCTGGGCTTTGCCATCGACATCCAGCACGTCAGCCCCGGCAAATTCAACCTGCTGGCCAGCTTTGGCAGCGGCCCCGGCGGCCTGGTGCTGGCCGGTCACAGCGACACGGTGCCCTACGACGCGGCATTGTGGAAAACCGATCCGCTCAAGCTGACGGAAGTCGACGGCCGCTGGGTAGGACTGGGCAGTTGCGACATGAAGGGCTTCTTTGCCCTGGTCATCGAAGCCGTGTTGCCGCTGCTCGATCAACCGTTCAAGCAACCGCTGCTGATCCTCGCCACGTGCGATGAGGAAAGCTCCATGTCCGGCGCTCGGGCATTGGCCGAAGCCGGACGCCCGCTGGGCCGCGCAGCGGTGATCGGCGAGCCGACCGGGCTCAAGCCGATCCGCCTGCACAAAGGCGTGATGATGGAGCGCATCGACATTCTTGGCCAAAGCGGCCATTCATCGGACCCGAGCCTGGGCCACAGCGCCCTGGAAGCCATGCACGACGCCATCGGCGAACTGCGCGGCCTGCGCCTGGCCTGGCAACGCGAATACCGCAACCCGCAGTTCAGCGTGCCGCAGCCGACCATGAACTTTGGCTGTATCCATGGCGGCGACAACCCCAACCGCATCTGCGGCCAATGCTCCCTGGAATTCGACCTGCGGCCGTTGCCGGGCATGGACCCGCAGGTCCTGCGCGACGCCATCCGGCAGAAGCTGCAACCCCTGGCCGAGCGTCATCAGGTCAAGATCGACTACGCGCCGCTGTTCCCCGAAGTGCCGCCGTTCGAACAGCCGGAAGATGCCGAACTGGTGCGGGTCGCAGAGCGTTTGACCGGTCATCGCGCCGAAGCGGTGGCGTTCGGCACCGAAGCGCCTTATCTTCAGCGCCTTGGTTGCGAAACCCTGGTGCTTGGCCCTGGCGATATCGCCTGTGCGCACCAGCCGGGCGAATACCTCGAAATGTCACGCTTGACGCCTACAGTGCGTCTATTGCGGGAACTGATCGAACATTACTGCCTGAAACCCGCATAAATTAACCCCTGCCTGTTCGTACATAGAAGGAGAGTGAGCGTGTCGCCAAGCCTGTTCCGACGATAACCATCAGCCCGCTGTGCGCTTTCACGATTGATCCCTTTTTGGCTGCTTTTTATTACAGGCCCAGGTGTTATGCCCGACTACGTTAATTGGCTTCGTCACGCTTCGCCCTACATCAACGCTCACCGCGACTGCACCTTTGTGGTCATGCTGCCCGGCGATGGTGTGGAACACCCGAATTTCGGCAATATCGTCCACGACCTGGTGCTGTTGCACAGCCTGGGTGTGCGACTGGTGCTGGTCCACGGCTCGCGTCCGCAAATCGAAGCCCGCCTTGAAGCGCGCGGCCTGGTTCCGGCTTATCACGACGGCTTGCGCATTACCGATGCGGCAACCCTGGAGTGCGTGATCGACGCGGTGGGGCACCTGCGTATCGCCATCGAAGCGCGTCTGTCCATGGACATGGCCTCATCGCCCATGCAGGGCTCGCGCCTGCGGGTGGCCAGCGGCAACCTGGTGACGGCGCGGCCAATCGGTGTGCTCGAAGGCGTGGACTATCACCACACCGGCGAAGTGCGCCGGGTCGACCGCAAAGGCATCGGCCGCCTGCTGGACGAGCGCTCCATCGTGCTGCTGTCGCCGTTGGGTTATTCGCCCACCGGTGAAATCTTCAACCTGGCCTGCGAAGACGTCGCCACCCGCGCCGCCATCGACCTGGGTGCCGACAAATTGCTGCTGTTCGGCGCCGATCTCGGTCTTATCGATGAAAACGGCCGCCTGGTGCGCGAGCTGCGGCCGCAGCAAGTGCCGGCCCACCTGCAACGTCTGGGCAGCAACTACCAGGCCGAGCTGCTCGATGCCGCCGCCGAGGCCTGCCGTGGCGGAGTAGGGCGCAGCCATATTGTCAGCTATGTCGAAGACGGCGCCCTGCTCACCGAACTGTTCACCCGCGATGGCGGCGGTACGCTGGTCGCCCAGGAGCAATTCGAACTGGTGCGCGAAGCGGCGATCGAGGACGTCGGCGGTTTGCTCGACCTGATCAGCCCGCTGGAAGAGCAGGGCATCCTGGTGCGTCGCTCGCGCGAAGTGCTGGAGCGCGAGATCGAGCAGTTCAGCGTGGTCGAGCGCGAAGGGATGATCATTGCTTGCGCGGCGTTGTATCAGATCGCGGATTCGGATGCGGGTGAATTGGCGTGCCTGGCGGTGAATCCGGAATACCGCCATGGCGCGCGCGGCGATGTGTTGCTTGAGCGCATCCAGACCCGTGCCCGGGCCCAGGGCCTGAAGACCTTGTTCGTCCTCACCACCCGCACCGCCCACTGGTTCCGTGAGCGCGGCTTCGTGCCGAGCAGCGTAGACCGCCTGCCGTCGGCGCGGGCATCGCTGTACAACTATCAGCGTAACTCGAAGATCTTCGAGAAGGCTTTGTAAACCCGGCCTGGCAGCCAATACCTATCCAAATGTGGGAGGGGGCTTGCCCCCTCCCACATTGGACCGCGTTTATCCCCAATGCCTGATGCCCCTTCAGAAGCGTTGACTTGTGCCGATAGCGTGTTCGTAGAGGCCGTCAGCCGTTGACATCAAAAGAAACTAATACCGATACAAAAACTGTAACAAATTGACGGAATGATGTGCCTTTGGCCATGATGGCGTCGCCTTTTTGATCATCAGTGACGTATGCAATGGAACGTCAACACTAATCGATCTAAAAAAGCATTAAAAAATACCCTTTAGGAATTAGCTTGTGGACGGGGTCGTCTATCCTGACCAGCCTGTTTCACGAATTCGCTTATTCCTGGATCGTATGAAAAAGAATGAAATAATTCTTTTTGGGTGTATGAAAAACTCATTACCCTGCAGGGACCAAATCAACTGCTATTAGACGAAGGTAGTAGACACACAAGGTTACGATTGACTTGGTGGTCACTATCCGGCGCTAATCGCGCATCTGTTGGATCAAGGGCGTCAGACCCGAGACCAAAGAAATACAAAAATTAGAAATGAGAGGAGCGGTACATGAAGAAGTCCACCTTGGCTGTGGCTGTAGCGTTGGGCGCAATCGCCCAGCAAGCAGGCGCTGCCGGTTTCATCGAAGACAGCAAGGCCACACTGGGTCTGCGTAACTTCTATATCAACACCGATAACCGCGAAGGCACGGCTAACCCGAGCAAGAACGAAGAATGGGGCCAAGGCTTCGATCTGCGTTTCATCTCCGGTTATACCCAAGGCACCGTTGGCTTCGGTCTTGACGCTATCGGCCTGTTGGGTGTTCGCCTGGATTCCGGCGGCGGCACCAACGGCGCGACTGCCACGTCCTACGGCGGCACCATCTTCCCGAGCAAGTCCAATGGCGAAGCCGTTGATAACTACTCGAGCCTGGGCCTGACTGCCAAAGCCAAGATTTCCCAGACTGAATTGAAGCTGGGTACCTTGCAGCCCAAGCTGCCGGTTATCGTGACCAACGATGGTCGTCTGCTGCCGCAGACCTTCCAGGGTGGCCAGATCACCTCCAGCGACATCAAGGACCTGACCCTGGTCGCCGGCCAGATCGAAAAAGCCAAGGGCCGTAACTCCAGCAACAACGAGAGCCTGTCCATCTCCGGCGCCAACAGCCGTGGCGTGAACTGGCGTTCGAGCAACAAGTTCTACTACGCCGGTGGCGACTACAAGATCACCAAGGATCTGACCGCCCAGTACTACTACGGCAACCTGGAAGATTTCTACAAGCAGCACTTCCTGGGCCTGACGCACAACTGGGCCATCGGTCCGGGCGTGTTGAAGTCTGACCTGCGTTACTTCAACAGCTCCGACGACGGTAACAACGGCAACCAGTCCGCCTACTTCTCCACAGGCAACTACGGTGGCGTCAACTCCGGTCGCGGCAAAGTCGACAACAACCTGTACAGCGGCCTGTTCCTGTACTCCGTTGCCGGTCACACCTTCGGTGGTGGTTACCAGGTCAGCAACGGCAGCAGCGACTTCCCTTGGCTGAACCAGGGTGACGGCTCGTCGGCCTACATCACGACCGACATGCAGATCCAGAAGTTCGCCCGTGCCGGCGAGCGTACCTGGCAAGCTCGCTACTCCTATGACTTCGCCAAAGTCGGCGTACCTGGCCTGACCGCCGGTGTGGTTTACCTCAAAGGCGACCATATCGACACCGTTGCCAGCAACCGTACCGAGTTCACCGGCCAGTCCGAGTGGGAACGTGACATCACTGTTGCCTACGTCGTGCCGGAAGGTCCGCTGAAAAACGTCGGCGTGGCATGGAAGAATGCTATGTGGCGCAGCGATATCGCCAACGCGCGTAACCAGGACGAAAACCGCTTGATCGTCAGCTACTCGATCCCGCTGTTGTAAGACTGTAAAACCTTGCCCGGCGCAATGCCGGGCAAGGTGTCTTGCTTTTCAAGTCGGGCTCAACCCCCGCAAGCCCTTCCTGAACCCTCTTTGTACAGCGTCTCAAGGCCTTCTCGAACCTTGAAGAAGATGGTGCTCTTCAGTGCTGATCACGTCCAATGAACAGATCTTTAATATTCCTTTATCGTCTAGATAAATCGATATTTATTCTTTTTAAAATCCCCCCTATGCATGCACAGTGGGCTCCATAAGCACTCATCAGGAGCCACACCATGAGCCTAAGACTGGGCGATATCGCCCCCGACTTCGAACAGGATTCCAGCGCCGGCAAGATTCGTTTCCACGAATGGCTGGGCGATAGCTGGGGTGTGCTGTTTTCCCACCCGGCGGACTTTACGCCGGTGTGCACCACCGAGCTGGGCTTTACCGCCAAGCTCAAGGATGAGTTCGCCCAGCGCGGCGTCAAGGCCATCGCGCTGTCGGTCGACCCGGTGGACTCGCACCACAAGTGGATCGAAGACATCAACGAAACCCAGGACACCGTCGTCAATTTTCCGATCCTGGCCGATGCCGACCGCAAGGTTTCCGATCTCTACGACCTGATCCACCCCAACGCCAGCGACACCCTCACCGTGCGCTCCCTGTTCGTGATTGACCCGAACAAGAAGATCCGCCTGACCATCACCTACCCGGCCAGCACCGGCCGTAATTTCCACGAAATCCTGCGGGTGATCGACTCGCTGCAGTTGACCGACAACCATAAGGTCGCCACACCGGCCAACTGGCAGGACGGCGATGACGTGGTGATCGTGCCATCGCTCAAGAACGAGGAAGAGATCAAGAAACGCTTTCCCAAGGGCTACCGTGCAGTGAAGCCATACCTGCGCCTGACGCCACAACCCAACCGTTAACACAGCTCAAACCTGGAAACAGGACCAGTGTGGGAGGGGGCTTGCCCCCGATAGCGGTGGATCAGGTAAAAATTTGGTCACTGACACACCGTAATCGGGGGCAAGCCCCCTCCCACATGTTGATCGCATTTCAAGCAGGGGTATTCAGGCCATTTCGATGGCCTTTTTTTTCGCGCGGCGATCTGTTTCCCGTATATGTTTTTATGGAATAAACAAATGAATAAATAAGATTTAAAGATATATAAATCTGCTGCTAAGGTCTGTTCCACCTTGGCGTCATCGCTGCACAGCGAACCGCCGACACTTGCGTAAGGAATTCCCTACATGCTGGTCGTAACACTTGGAGGCAGTCCCAGTCAGCGTTCCCGCTCCGGGGTTTTGCTGGAGAAAACCCGTCAATGGCTGCAGGACCAGGGCGTGGAAGTGGTGAGTTACCAGATCCGTGACTTCCCGGCCGAAGACCTGCTGCATGCGCGGTTCGACAGCCCCAAGGTCATCGACCTGTTGCAGCAGGTGGCGAATGCCGATGGCCTGGTGATCGCCACGCCGGTGTACAAGGCCTCGTTCTCCGGTGCGCTGAAGACGGTACTCGACTTGCTGCCCGAGCGGGCCCTGGCCCACAAGGTGGTGTTGCCGATGGCCACCGGCGGCAGCATCGCGCACATGCTGGCGGTGGATTACGCCCTCAAGCCGGTGTTGTCGGCGCTGAAGGCGCAGGAATTGCTCCACGGGATTTTTGCCGAAGACAGCCAGATCGCCTACGGCGAAGGCAGTGCCCAGGCGCAGTTGGTGCCGGTGCTTGAACAGCGTCTGCAGGAAGCCCTGGAGCAGTTTTACAGCGCCATGGCCCGCCGCCCGAAACCGCTGGACCCGCATGTACTGAATGAACGCTTGTTGAGTGCTCGCTGGAGCATTTGAGCCTTACCCCGACATCTGGAAACACTCACCTTACTCAGCCGCCAACGGCCAAGCAGGTGCAGCCACTACCCCATTCGCATATTTGGAGAGAGCGCCATGCGCACTGTCATTTTGCGTCGCGGTCTGGTCGCACTGTTTGCTGCGGCTGTGTCCTTCGGCGCCATCGTTCAAGCCCACGCCGCAGACACCCTGCGGATCGGTTATCAGAAGTACGGCACGCTGGTGCTGCTCAAGGCCAAGGGCTCGCTGGAAAAGCGCCTGGCTGCTCAGGGCGTGCAGGTGCAATGGACCGAGTTCCCCGGTGGCCCGCAACTGCTTGAGGGCCTGAATGTCGGCTCCATCGACTTTGGCGTCACCGGCGAAACCCCACCGGTGTTCGCCCAGGCCGCCGGTGCGGATCTGCTTTACGTGGCCTATGAGCCACCGGCGCCGACCAGTGAAGCGATCCTGGTGCCCAAAGACTCTACGATCAAGTCGGTGGCTGAGCTCAAGGGCAAAACCGTCGTCCTGAACAAAGGCTCCAACGTGCATTACCTGCTGGTGCGTGCCCTGCAAGACGCCGGCCTCAACTACACCGACGTGAAAACCGTGTTCCTGCCGCCCGCCGATGCCCGCGCCGCCTTCGAGCGCGGCAGCGTGGACGCCTGGGTGATCTGGGACCCGTACCAGGCCGCCGCCGAGAAACAGCTGCAAGCGCGCACCCTGCGCGACGGCACCGGTATTGCCGACAACCACCAGTTCTACCTGGCCACCAAGCCTTACGCCGAACAGCATCCCGAGGTGATCAAGGCGCTGGTGGAAGAAGTGCGCGCCGTGGGCGAATGGTCCAAGGCTAACCCGCAGCAAGTGACTGACCAGGTCGCGCCGCTGCTCGGCCTGCCGGCTGATATCACCCTGACCTCGGTGAAACGCCAGGGCTACGGCGCACTGTTCCTGACGCCGGAAGTGGTCGCGGCCCAGCAGAAAATCGCCGACACCTTCTACCAGCTCAAATTGATTCCCAAGCCCTTGAGCATCAAGGACGTGATCTGGACCCCACCCGCCGCTGTTGCCAAAGCGCCGTAATCCGACTTCTTCAGGAGACAACTCCATGAGCCTCAATATTTTCTGGTTCCTGCCTACCCACGGCGACGGTCATTACCTCGGCACCGCCGAAGGCGCTCGCGCCGTCGATCACGGTTACCTGCAACAAGTGGCACAGGCCGCCGACCGCCTGGGCTTCGGCGGGGTGTTGATCCCGACCGGGCGCTCCTGCGAAGACTCCTGGCTGGTGGCGGCCTCGCTGATCCCCGTGACCCAGCGTCTGAAATTTCTTGTCGCGCTGCGCCCCGGGATCATTTCCCCGACGGTAGCCGCACGTCAGGCCGCGACCCTGGATCGCCTCTCCGGTGGCCGCGCACTGTTCAACCTGGTCACCGGCGGTGACCCGGAGGAACTGGCCGGCGACGGCTTGTTCCTCAGTCACGAAGAGCGCTACCAGGCCTCTGTGGAATTCACCCGCATCTGGCGCCGCGTGCTTGAAGGCGAAACCGTGGATTACGACGGCGAGCACATCAGCGTCAAGGGCGCCAAATTGCTCTACCCGCCGGTCCAGCAGCCACGCCCGCCGCTGTATTTTGGCGGGTCGTCCGAGGCGGCCCAGGACCTGGCGGCCGAACAAGTTGAAATGGTGCTGACCTGGGGCGAACCACCGGCAGCGGTGGCGGAAAAGATCGCGCAGGTGCGGGCCAAGGCCGACAAGCTCGGGCGCACCCTGCGCTTCGGCATTCGCTTGCATGTGATCGTGCGTGAAACCAACGAGGAGGCCTGGAAAGCCGCCGATAAACTGATCTCCCACTTGGACGACGACACCATCGCCCGCGCCCAGGCGTCCCTGGCGCGCTTCGACTCGGTGGGCCAGCAGCGCATGGCGGCCTTGCATGGCGGCAGCCGCGACAACCTGGAAGTCAGCCCCAACCTGTGGGCCGGGGTCGGGCTGGTGCGCGGCGGCGCGGGCACGGCGCTGGTGGGCGATGGCCCAACGGTTGCGGCGCGGGTCAAGGAATACGCGGACCTGGGCATCGACACCTTTATCTTCTCCGGTTATCCGCACCTGGAAGAGTCGTATCGGGTCGCCGAGTTGCTGTTCCCGCACCTGGATATCGAACGTCCCGAACTGCCGAAAGGCGCCGGCTATGTCAGCCCGTTCGGCGAGATGGTGGCCAACGACATCCTTCCCAAAGCTGCATCACAGAGCTGAGGGGCGCCATGAACCTTGAGAAACTCAGCCATCGCGTGGCGCCCTGGGTGCTGCCCATTCTATTGCTGGCGGTGTGGCAGTTGTCGGTGACGGCAGGGTGGTTGTCCACGCGCATTCTGCCGGCGCCCAGTGCGGTCATCGAGGCTGGCGTCAACCTGGTCCGCAGCGGCGAAATCTGGACGCACCTGGCTATCAGCGGCTGGCGCGCGGGCCTGGGCTTTGTGATCGGTGGCAGCATCGGCCTGGCCCTGGGCTTTATCACCGGCCTGTCGAAGTGGGGCGAACGGTTGCTCGACAGCTCGGTGCAGATGATCCGCAACGTGCCGCACCTGGCGCTGATTCCATTGGTGATCCTGTGGTTCGGGATTGACGAGACCGCGAAGATTTTCCTGGTAGCGCTGGGCACATTGTTTCCGATCTACCTGAACACCTACCACGGCATCCGCAACGTCGACCCGGCGCTGGTGGAAATGTCGCGCAGCTACGGTTTGTCCGGCTTCAGCCTGTTCTGGCAAGTGATCCTGCCGGGCGCGTTGCCGTCGATCCTGGTGGGCGTGCGCTTTGCCCTGGGCTTCATGTGGTTGACGTTGATCGTGGCGGAAACCATCTCGGCCAGTTCCGGCATCGGTTACCTGGCGATGAATGCCCGCGAATTCCTGCAAACCGACGTGGTGGTGCTGGCGATCGTGATGTACGCGATCCTCGGCAAGCTGGCCGACCTGGCGGCGCGTGGCCTGGAACGGGTATGGCTGCGCTGGCACCCGGCGTATCAAGTGAACAAGGGAGGTGCGGCATGACGGCTCAACAACCCCCGCGCCTGCTCAAGGGTATCCCCCTGGCGGTGCGCAAGTTGCGCAAGTCCTTTGGCGCTCGCGAAGTGCTCAAGGACATCGATCTGCATATTCCTGCCGGCCAGTTCGTGGCCGTGGTCGGCCGCAGCGGTTGCGGCAAGAGTACCTTGCTGCGTCTGCTGGCGGGCCTGGACAACGCCAGTGGCGGCGAACTGCTGGCGGGCTCCGCGCCGCTGCACGAGGCGATCGAAGACACGCGGCTGATGTTCCAGGAAGCGCGCCTGCTACCTTGGAAAAAGATCATCGACAACGTCGGCCTGGGCCTCAAGGGCAATTGGCGTCCCAGGGCGTTGCAAGCGTTGGAGGCGGTGGGCCTGGCCGAGCGTGCCGATGAGTGGCCGGCGGCCTTGTCCGGTGGCCAGAAGCAGCGCGTCGCCCTGGCGCGCGCCTTGATTCACCAGCCGCGCCTGTTGCTGCTCGACGAACCGCTGGGCGCGCTGGATGCCCTGACCCGGATCGAGATGCAGCAACTGATCGAAAACCTCTGGCAAAAGCACGGCTTTACCGTGCTGCTGGTCACCCATGACGTCAGCGAAGCCGTGGCGATTGCCGACCGGGTGATCCTGATCGAAGACGGCGAAATCGGCCTCGACCTGAGCATCGACCTGCCACGCCCACGCGCCCGTGGCTCACATCGCCTGGCCGCGCTGGAGGCCGAAGTGCTCAACCGCGTGCTGTCGCTGCCCGGCTCACCGCCGGAACCCGAACCTGTTTCACCGCTGCCGACGCAATTGCGTTGGGCTCAATAACCTGTACAGGAAAACCATCATGACTATTAAAGCCATCAACGTGCGTAACCAATTCAAAGGCACCATCAAGGAAATCGTGGTGGGCGACGTGTTGTCGGAGATCGACGTGCAGACGGCCTCGGGCATTGTCACGTCTGTAATCACCACGCGCTCGGTGAAAGAGCTGGAGCTGGTGATTGGCAGCGAGGTGATTGCCTTTGTGAAATCGACTGAGGTGTCGATTGCCAAGCTGTGACTGCTTCAGACCGCTATCGGGGGCAAGTCGAATCGTCGCACCGCCCCTCCCACACTTTGAATGTATTCACAGATCTAAATGTGGGAGGGGGCTTGCCCCCGATGGCGGCCTCAGGGCCGACCAGGATGTTGGATCAGACCGAGTACATATCCGTTTCTGCGGTAACGGCTGCTAATGGTTCCGCTTTTACAGCGGCTCACTTTTGAA
>NZ_CVTX01000160.1:0-45423 GCF_900005715.1 Pseudomonas sp. 34 E 7 | reverse complement strand
TCCATGGCCCAGTGCGGCTAACCCGGCGTCCTGCCGGGTTACCCACGGATTCAAGCCTGCGTTCGGCCAGCGTGGTTTAACGGGGCGCCTAAGACCAAGATCAAAAGCCAGATCAAGAGCGACTCGCTTCGCATCGTGGTTACCGTTGGGTGCTACGCAGGTGTGTAGATACCTATGCCCCCGATGACGCCGGCCCAGCCAACACAAGACTCAGCGCTTGGGCAGGTAAGCCGGCAAATAAAGCCCCACATACGCATCAAACACCCGCATGCCTTCCTGCGCCATGCGCGGCGTAATCTGCCCATGCTGATGCACCGAGCGCGCATACACGCGGTCGCTCAATTCAAGCGCCAGGGCGAACACATCCACATCGCTCGGTAGTGTCGGCACTTCAAAGTGGCGATTGAATACCGCCAGCATCAAATCGCCGAGTTCCAGGTCATGCTGACGATCCGCCTGGGTCACTTCAGTCAACCCATGCTGGGCCAGGATCAACTGGCGCGCGGCGGCGTCATGGCTGTAGATGGCGAGCATGCGCTGCTCGACGATGCAGGACAGGTCGCGCCAGGTCTTGAGCGAGTCGTGTTCGATGGGCGCCTGGATGGCCGCGCGAAAGGCGGCGTGCACATCGGCCGTCAACGCCTCGAGCAGTGCCGGCACGCTGGCGAAAAAGTGGTACACCGACGATGGCGGGATCTGCGCCCGTTCGGCCACGCTGTAGATCGACAAACCGGCCACGCCTTCGGCCGCCAGCAAGGCGCGGGCGGCGTCCAGGATCGCGTCGATCCGCGCTTGACTGCGGGCGCGGGGTTTGCGAGTGGCGGCGGTTGTCATGGAAGTCTCCTACAAGGCAGCGGGCATTGTACGCGACCCTAGGATCGTTCCCACGCTCTGCGTGGGAATGCCTCACTGGACGCTCCGCGTCTGCTCTTGGGACGCGGAGCGTCCCTTGATGCATTCCCACGCGGAGCGCGGGAACGAGAGTGCAGCGCAAAAAAAACGCCACAGACCCTCAAGCCTGTGGCGTTTCTTCAATACCGCAACCGCTTACACGGTATGCAGGTACCAGTTGTACTCAAGGTCGGAGATGGAGTGTTCGAACTCCTCCAGCTCGCTTTCCTTACAGGCGACGAAGATATCGATATATTTGGGATCGATGTACTTGGCCATCACCTCGCTGTCGTCCAACTCGCGCAGGGCATCGCGCAGGTTGTTCGGCAGGCTCTGTTCGTTCTGCTCGTAGCTGTTGCCTTCCACGGGCGCGCCCGGTTCGATCTTGTTGGTCAGGCCGTGGTGCACGCCGGCCAATACCGAAGCCATCAGCAGGTAAGGGTTGGCGTCGGCGCCGGCCACGCGGTGTTCGATGCGCACAGCATCGGACGAGCCGGTCGGTACGCGAATCGCCACGGTGCGGTTGTCCAGGCCCCAGCACGGCGAATTCGGCACGTAGAACTGTGCGCCGAAACGGCGGTAGGAGTTGACGTTGGGGCACAGGAACGCCATCTGGGCGGGCAGGGTCTCGAGCACACCGCCGATCGCGTGACGCAATGCGGCGTTCTGCTCGGGATCCTCGCTGGCAAAAATGTTCTTGCCGTCCTTGTCCAGAATGGAGATGTGCACGTGCAAACCGTTGCCTGCCTGGCCCGGGTAAGGCTTGGCCATGAAGGTGGTGTCCATCTCATGGTCGTAGGCGATGTTCTTGATCAGGCGCTTGAGCAGTACCGCGTAGTCGCAGGCCTTGATCGGGTCGGCCACGTGGTGCAGGTTCACTTCGAACTGCGCCGGGGCACTTTCCTTGACGATGGCATCGGCCGGGATGCCTTGCTCCTTGGCACCTTCCAGAATGTCCTGGAGGCAGTCGACGTATTCGTCGAGGTCGTCGATCAGGTAGACCTGTGTCGAATGCGGGCGTTTGCCGGAGATCGGCGAGCGCGGCGGTTGAGGGCGGCCGTTCACGTTCTCCTGGTCGATCAGGTAGAACTCAAGCTCGAAGGCGGCGCAGATGGTCAGGCCCATGTCGTCGAACTTGCTCACCACTTGGCGCAGTACTTCGCGTGGATCAGCGAAGAAGGGTTCACCTTCGAGTTCGTGCATGGTCATCAGCAGTTGCGCGGTAGGGCGCTTTTGCCAGGGTTCATTGCACAGGGTGTCGGGGATTGGATAACAGATTCGGTCAGCATCGCCGATGTCCAGGCCCAGGCCGGTGCTTTCCACCGTCGAGCCATTGATATCCAGGGCAAATAAAGAGGCAGGCAGGTTAATGCCCTTCTCGTAAACCTTGTGGAGGCTGGTGCGTTCGATGCGCTTGCCGCGCACCACACCATTCATATCCGCAATTAGAAGGTCTACGTACAGAACCTCAGGATGATCCTTAAGGAACGCGTTCGCTTCGTTAAGCTGAACGGCACGCGGGGGTACCGACATGATGCAACACCTTTGTTGTTAAAAATATCAATCATTGATCTTTTCTGGTTTCAGTCAACCCGAACGGCATGCCGAAGTCAAGCGAGGCCTTTTTTGCCCTAAAAAAGCGCCTTGGCGCCTTTTTTGGGGCTTTTTAGAGCGGTTTTTTGGGTTTCAGGGTCTTGGGACCAGCCGGCTTGAGCGGGCCGTGTTGTATTTTTTACGGGGGTGTTGTGTAAGAAAATGAACAAGGCTAAGCTCGATTCAAACCCATAACAGCAATAATATCGGGGTGCTTCATGTTTCACCTGCCACCATTGGGTGTCTATGCCTGCTTGAACCGGGCGTTGTCCGCAGTCCTTTCGTCCCGCGTCAATGCTCGCGCACCGGCTAATATTCTTGACGGCCGGTCCGGCCTCTTCTTTGCCATCTCATCCGCCACTGACAAGCCCTTGTCCACCTCGCCGATCAAAATTGCGCACAACTTTGGCGTGAGGAATGCAACGTTGCAGCAAATGGCAGGTAAGCTCCTACCCTGAATGAACACACGACGCGGATGCTGCGTCAACCAACGCCTGGCCTTTAACGGATGCCAGGAAACCCAGCCCAGAGGCATTTATGAGTAACAACCTCGACCAGCTCACCGATTGGTTGAAAGACCACAAGATCACAGAAGTCGAATGCATGATTGGCGACCTCACCGGCATCACCCGGGGCAAGATTTCGCCGACCAACAAGTTCATCGCCGAAAAAGGCATGCGCCTGCCCGAAAGCGTTCTGTTGCAGACCGTAACCGGCGACTATGTCGAAGACGACATCTATTACGAATTGCTCGACCCGGCCGACATCGACATGATCTGCCGCCCCGACCAGAACGCGGTATTCCTGGTGCCCTGGGCCATCGAGCCGACCGCCCAGGTGATCCACGACACCTACGACAAGCAAGGCAACCCGATCGAGCTGTCGCCGCGCAACGTACTCAAGAAAGTCCTCAAGCTCTACGCCGACCGTGGCTGGCAGCCTATCGTGGCGCCGGAGATGGAGTTCTACCTGACCAAGCGCTGCGAAGACCCGGACTTCCCGCTGCAACCGCCGATTGGCCGTTCCGGTCGACCGGAGACGGGGCGCCAGTCCTTCTCTATAGAAGCCGCCAACGAATTCGACCCGCTGTTCGAAGACGTCTATGACTGGTGCGAACTGCAGGAGCTGGACCTCGATACCTTGATCCACGAAGACGGCACCGCACAGATGGAAATCAACTTCCGTCACGGCGATGCGCTGTCCCTGGCCGACCAGATCCTGGTGTTCAAGCGCACCATGCGGGAAGCCGCGCTCAAGCACAACGTGGCCGCCACCTTCATGGCCAAGCCCATGACCGGCGAGCCCGGCAGCGCGATGCACCTGCACCAGAGCATCATCGACATCGCCACCGGCAAGAACGTCTTCTCCAACGAAGACGGGAGCATGAGCCAGCTGTTCCTCAACCATATTGGCGGCCTGCAGAAATTCATCCCCGAGTTGCTGCCTTTATTCGCCCCCAACGTGAATTCATTCCGCCGCTTCCTGCCCGACACCTCGGCGCCGGTGAACGTGGAATGGGGTGAAGAAAACCGCACCGTGGGCCTGCGCGTACCGGATGCCGGGCCGCAGAACCGCCGCGTGGAAAACCGCTTGCCGGGCGCCGACGCCAACCCGTACCTGGCGATTGCCGCCAGTTTACTGTGTGGCTACATCGGCATGGTCGAAGGCCATAACCCGAGCGCACCCGTGGTGGGCCGTGGTTACGAGCGGCGCAACCTGCGCCTGCCGCTGACCATCGAGGACGCCCTGGAACGCATGGAAAACAGCAAGACCATCGAAAAATACCTGGGGCAGAAATTCATCACAGGCTACGTCGCGGTCAAGCGGGCCGAGCATGAAAACTTCAAGCGCGTGATCAGTTCGTGGGAGCGGGAATTCCTGCTCTTCGCCGTCTGATGCGCCGGGCGCGCCTTCACATGGCGCGCCCTTCACCGAAAATTCCAGGAGATCGGTATGTCCAGCAACAACCCGCAAACCCGTGAATGGCAAGCCTTGAGCAATGATCACCACCTCGCGCCGTTCAGCGACTTCAAGCAATTGAAAGAGAAAGGCCCAAGGATCATCACCAAAGCCCACGGCGTCTACCTGTGGGACAGCGAAGGCAACAAGATCCTCGACGGCATGGCCGGCCTGTGGTGCGTGGCGATCGGTTACGGTCGCGATGAACTGGCCGACGCCGCCGCCAAACAGATGAAAGAACTGCCGTACTACAACCTGTTCTTCCAGACTGCCCACCCGCCGGTACTCGAACTGGCCAAAGTCATTTCCGACGTCGCACCGGCCGGGATGAACCACGTGTTCTTCACCGGTTCCGGCTCCGAAGGCAACGACACCATGTTGCGCATGGTCCGCCACTACTGGGCGATCAAGGGCCAGCCGAACAAGAAAATCATCATCAGCCGCAAGAATGGCTACCACGGTTCCACCGTGGCCGGCGCCAGCCTGGGCGGCATGACCTATATGCATGAGCAGGGCGACCTGCCGATCCCGGGCATCACCCACATCGCCCAGCCGTACTGGTTTGGCGAAGGTGGCGACATGAGCCCTGAAGAATTCGGGATCTGGGCCGCCAACCAGTTGGAAGAGAAGATCCTGGAACTGGGCGTGGACAACGTCGGTGCCTTTATTGCCGAGCCGATCCAGGGCGCCGGTGGCGTGATCGTGCCGCCTGACAGCTACTGGCCGCGCATCAAGGAAATCCTCGCCAAGTACGACATCCTGTTTGTCGCCGACGAAGTCATCTGCGGCTTCGGCCGTACCGGGCAGTGGTTCGGCAGCGATTTCTACGACCTCAAGCCACACATGATGACCATCGCCAAGGGCCTGACGTCCGGCTACGTCCCCATGGGCGGCCTGATCGTGCACGACGACGTGGTGGCCGTGCTCAACGAAGGCGGCGATTTCAACCACGGTTTCACCTACTCCGGGCATCCGGTGGCGGCGGCGGTGGCCCTGGAAAACATCCGCATCCTGCGCGATGAAAAAATCGTCAGCCGCGTGCATGAAGAAACGGCACCGTATTTGCAGAAACGTCTGCGGGAACTGGCCGACCATCCACTGGTGGGTGAAGTGCGCGGTGTGGGTATGCTCGGTGCGATCGAGTTGGTGCAGGACAAGGCCACGCGCAAGCGCTACGAAGGCAAGGGCGCCGGCATGATTTGCCGAACCTTCTGCTTCGAAAACGGCCTGATCATGCGCGCCGTGGGCGATACCATGATCATTTCGCCGCCGCTGGTGATCAGCAAGGCTGAAATCGACGAGCTGGTGACCAAGGCCCGCCAGTGCCTGGACCTGACGTTGGCGGCATTGCAGGACTGAGTAGATAAATGTGGGGGCCGGTTGAAAGGGGGCCCCCGAACTTGCCAGACTGTCGTCCTGTTTTGTTGCCCTTTGGCTGGGCCCGAAACATTTACTACGTGCGGCCCAAAAAGAAAAATCGGAGCATCATCCAATGAAGGCATTAGGTTTGAAAAACGCTGGCAAGACCCTCCTCGCCTTGTCCCTGATGGGCGCAATGGCGGGCGCGGCCCAGGCGGACAATAAAGTCCTGCACGTCTACAACTGGTCCGACTACATCGCACCGGACACCATCGCCAACTTCGAAAAGGAGTCGGGCATCAAGGTGGTGTACGACGTGTTCGACAGCAACGAGACCCTGGAAGCCAAGTTGCTGGCAGGCAAGTCCGGCTATGACATCGTCGTACCGTCGAACAACTTCCTGGCCAAGCAGATCAAGGCCGGCGTGTACCAGGAGCTGGACAAGTCCAAGCTGCCTGAGTACAGCAACCTGAACAAATCGCTGCTCAAGGCCGTGTCGGTCAGCGACCCGGACAACAAGCACGCGTTCCCGTACATGTGGGGCTCGATCGGTATCGGCTACAACCCGGAGAAGGTCAAGGCCGCGCTGGGCGTGGACAAGATCGAGTCGTGGGATGTGCTGATGAAGCCGGAAAACATCGCCAAGCTGAAAAGCTGCGGCGTGAGCTTCCTCGATTCGCCGACCGAAATGCTGCCGATTGCGCTGCATTACCTGGGCCTGCCGACCGACACCCAGAAGAAAGCCGACCTCAAGCAAGCCGAAGACCTGTTCCTGAAAATCCGTCCTTCGATTGGCTACTTCCACTCGTCCAAGTACATCTCGGACCTGGCCAACGGCAACATCTGCGTGGCCGTGGGTTACTCGGGTGACATCCAGCAGGCCAAGTCCCGTGCGGCTGAAGCCGGTGGCAAGGTCAAGGTGGCCTACGACATTCCGAAAGAAGGCGCCGGCAGTTTCTTCGACATGGTCGCCATCCCGAAAGATGCTGAAAACGTCGAAGCCGCCTACGCGTTCATGAACTACCTGCTCAAGCCGGAAGTGATGGCTTCGATCACCAACAGCGTGCGTTTCCCGAACGGTAACGAGAAAGCCACCGCACTGGTCGACAAAGACATCACCAGCGACCCGGGCATCTACCCACCAGCGGACGTGCAGGCCAAGCTCTACGCCATTGCCGACCTGCCGGCTGCAACCCAGCGTGAAATGACCCGCAGCTGGACCAAGATCAAATCGGGCAAGTAACGCACAAAACCTGTAGGAGCGAGCTTGCTCGCGAAAAATTCAAGAGCGCTGCGGGGTGCCTGATGCCCCGCATGAGCGTTGACGACCTTCGCGAGCAAGCTCGCTCCTACAGTTAAATGACAGAAAGTTTTTGCCGGATCGGTTTATCGAGGGTAAGTTGCGCGCCGGTTTGTTGCCGGGCAACAACTTGGGCCCAACTATTTAAGAGGACCTCCACTTGCCAATTTCTTTATTTCGCAAAGCCTTGCTGGTGGGTGCAGGTATCACGCTGGCTGTCAGCGTGCAGGCCGCACCGACTGTGCATGTTTATAACTGGTCGGACTACATCGGCCCCGACACCCTGGCCAATTTCGAAAAGGCCACCGGCATCAAGCCCGTGTATGACGTGTTCGATTCCAACGAAACCCTGGAAGGCAAGCTGCTCGCCGGGCGTACCGGCTACGACGTGGTGGTGCCGTCCAACCACTTCCTGGGCAAGCAGATCAAGGCCGGGGCGTTCCAGAAGCTCGACAAGTCATTGCTGAACCACTACGCCAACCTCGACCCGGCGTTGCTCAAGCGCCTTGAGAAAAACGATCCGGGCAATGCGTACGCCGTGCCGTACCTGTGGGGCACCAATGGCATCGGTTACAACGTCGATAAGGTGAAGGAGGTGCTGGGCGTCGACAAAATCGACTCCTGGGCCGTGCTGTTCGAGCCGGAAAACATGAAGAAGCTCGCCAGCTGCGGTGTTTCATTCATGGATTCGGCGGATGAAATGCTGCCCGCAGTCCTCAACTACATGGGCTTGGACCCGAACAGCACCAACCCGGCCGACTACAAGAAGGCCGAGGAGAAGTTGCTCAAAGTCCGCCCCTACGTGACCTACTTCCATTCCTCCAAATACATCTCGGACCTGGCCAACGGCAATATCTGCGTGGCCGCCGGTTTTTCCGGCGATGTGTTCCAGGCCAGGGCACGTGCCGCCGAAGCGGGCAAAGGCGTGAACATCGCCTACGCGATTCCCAAGGAAGGCGGCAACCTGTGGTTTGACGTGCTGGCGATCCCCAAGGACGCCACCAACGTCAAGGAAGCCCACGCGTTCATCAACTATTTGCTGCAACCTGAGGTGATCGCCCAGGTCAGTGATTACGTCGGTTACGCCAACCCCAACCCAGGGTCGGACTCACTGATGGAGCAATCGATACGCACCGACGCAGCGGTTTACCCACCGCAGGCGGTACTCGATCGGACATTCGTCAACGGCGAGCTGCCCCCGACCGTGCAGCGTTTAATGACCCGTAGCTGGACCAAGGTCAAGACGGGCAAGTAAGGCTCAAACTATCCAAGTTCGCTCACCTGGGGCGAACTGCAAATTTGTTGGGAGTTTCGTAAATGGCAGTTGCCTCCGGCGCCTATAAGAAAGCCCTCGAGGGCGACCAGACACCGAAGAAGGTGCTGGTCAAAATCGACCGGGTCACGAAGAAGTTCGACGAGACGATTGCCGTGGACGATGTGTCCCTGGAAATCAAGAAAGGCGAGATCTTCGCCTTGCTCGGCGGCTCGGGTTCGGGCAAGTCCACCCTGCTGCGCATGCTGGCAGGCTTCGAACGCCCGACTGAAGGTCGGATCTACCTCGATGGTGTGGACATCACCGACATGCCGCCCTATGAGCGGCCGATCAACATGATGTTCCAGTCCTACGCCTTGTTTCCGCACATGACCGTGGCGCAGAACATCGCCTTCGGCCTGCAACAGGACAAGATCCCCAAGGCCGAAGTGGATGCCCGCGTGGCCGAGATGCTCAAGCTGGTGCAGATGAGCCAGTACGCCAAGCGCAAGCCGCACCAGCTGTCCGGTGGCCAGCGCCAGCGTGTGGCATTGGCCCGCTCCCTGGCCAAGCGTCCGAAACTGCTGCTGCTCGATGAGCCGATGGGGGCGCTGGACAAGAAGCTGCGTTCGCAGATGCAACTGGAGCTGGTGGAGATCATCGAACGCGTCGGCGTGACCTGCGTGATGGTGACCCACGACCAGGAAGAGGCCATGACCATGGCCGAGCGTATCGCGATCATGCACCTGGGCTGGATCGCTCAGATCGGCAGCCCGATCGACATCTACGAGACGCCTACCAGCCGTCTGGTGTGCGAGTTCATCGGCAACGTCAATATCTTCGACACCCAGGTGGTGGATGACGCCGAGGGCCACGCGGTACTCAAGTGCCCGGACCTGGACCGCGACATTTACGTGGGCTATGGCATCGCCACCGCGGTGGAAGACAAGTCGGTGACCTACGCGATTCGCCCGGAAAAACTGCTGGTCACCACCCAAATGCCGACCTGCGAGCACAACTGGTCCAGCGGCAAGGTGCACGACATCGCCTACCTGGGCGGCCACTCGGTGTTCTACGTGGAACTGCCGAGCGGCAAGCTGGTGCAGTCCTTCGTCGCCAACGCCGAGCGCCGTGGCCAGCGGCCGACCTGGGGTGACCAGGTCTACGTATGGTGGGAAGACGACAGCGGCGTGGTACTGCGCTCATGAACATGAAGAAATTCAAGCGGCGCTTGGATCGCATAATCCCCAATGGCAAGCAGGTGGTCATCGGGATTCCCTTCCTCTGGCTGTTCCTGTTTTTCGCACTGCCGTTCTTCATCGTGTTGAAAATCAGCTTTGCCGAAGCCGATGTGGCGATCCCGCCCTACACCGAGATCTACACCTACGTTGAGCAGAAGCTGCAAGTGGTGCTGAACCTGGCCAACTACAGCTTGCTGGCGGGAGACGAGCTCTACATCGCCGCGTACCTGGGCTCGCTGAAGATGGCCTTTTTCAGCACGCTGCTGTGCCTGCTGATCGGCTACCCGATGGCCTACGCCATCGCCACCGCACGCAAGGAAATGCAAACCGTGCTGGTGTTGCTGATCATGATGCCGACCTGGACTGCGATCCTGATCCGCGTCTATGCGTGGATGGGCATCCTCAGCAACAACGGCTTGCTCAACGGCTTCCTGATGTCCATGGGGTTGATCAACGAACCGCTGCAGATCCTCAACACCAACATCGCGGTGTATATCGGCGTGGTCTATTCGTACCTGCCGTTCATGATCCTGCCGCTGTACGCCAACCTGGTCAAACACGACCAGAGCCTGCTGGAAGCGGCGTCGGACCTGGGCTCAAGCACCTTCAACAGCTTCTGGAAAATCACCGTGCCGCTGTCCAAGAACGGCATCATCGCCGGGTGCATGCTGGTGTTTATCCCGGTGGTGGGCGAGTTCGTGATTCCTGAACTGCTCGGCGGCCCGGAAACCCTGATGATCGGTAAAGTGCTGTGGCAGGAATTCTTCAACAACCGTGACTGGCCGGTGGCGTCCGCCCTGGCGGTGGTGATGCTGGCGATCCTGATCGTGCCGATCATCCTGTTCAACCGCAGCCAGGCCAAAGAGCTGGAGGGCAAGATATGAAGCGCTTTCGTTTCTCCAGCTTCATGCTGGTCGTGGGATTGCTGTTCATTTACCTGCCGATGCTGATCCTGGTGATCTACTCGTTCAACGAGTCCAAGTTGGTGACGGTGTGGGGCGGCTGGTCGATCAAGTGGTACGTGGGCCTGCTGGACAACACCCAGTTGATGGGCTCGGTGGCGCGTTCCCTGGAAATTGCCTGCTACACGGCGGTGGCGGCCGTTGCGCTGGGCACGCTGGCGGCGTTCGTGCTGACGCGCATCAGCCAGTTCAAGGGCCGCACGCTGTTCGGCGGCCTGGTCACGGCGCCGCTGGTGATGCCGGAGGTGATTACCGGCCTGTCGCTGTTGCTGCTGTTCGTGGCCATGGCGCAGATGATCGGTTGGCCTCAGGAGCGTGGCATCGTCACTATCTGGATCGCCCACACGACATTCTGCGCGGCGTATGTGGCGGTGGTGGTGTCGGCGCGCCTGCGTGAGCTGGACCTGTCGATCGAAGAAGCGGCAATGGACCTGGGCGCACGTCCATGGAAGGTGTTCTTCCTGATCACCATCCCGATGATCGCGCCATCGCTGGCGGCGGGCGGCATGATGTCGTTCGCACTGTCCCTGGACGACCTGGTACTGGCCAGCTTCGTGTCGGGCCCGGGTTCGACCACCTTGCCGATGGAAGTGTTCTCGGCGGTGCGCCTTGGGGTCAAGCCCGAGATCAACGCGGTGGCGAGCCTGATCCTGTTGGCGGTGTCGCTGGTAACCTTCCTGGTGTGGTTCTTCAGCCGCCGTGCCGAAGAGCACCGCAAGAAAGCCATCCAGCAAGCCATCGAAGAAGCCGCAGCGGATGGCTGGCAGCAGCCGGACAAGCGCCGCGCCCCGGCACCGGTCTAACTGCCGGAACCGGATCAACATGTGGGAGGGGGCTTGCCCCCGATGGCGGAGTGTCAGGCAAAGATTAGCTGACTGATCCACCGCTATCGGGGGCAAGCCCCCTCTCACATTTGATTGCATTTCAGGCTGGTTAAGCTGACCACGGCGACTGGCGAATCACCTCGACAAAGTTCATCGGCTTGAACCCCGGCTCCTGATCCACCAGCACATCGGTCTTCACGTTGCCAAACGTGGTCTGCGGGCGATGGCGCAAGCCGTCGGCGAACGCGCAGATGATGCATTCCTTGAACCCCTCACCGCGCGGATGCGCATGCACCACCGCTTCGCGCTGCACGGTGGTGAATGCGGCGTAGTCCATGCCCAGCACGTCCATCTCCACCCCGGCAGTCACCAGCGCCACGGTAGGGCGCAGATGCTGCGGTACGCCCGGCGTGGTGTGCAGGGCGATGGACAGCCACACTTGTTCGATATCGTCGTCGCTCAGCCCATACGGCTTGAGAAAGGCGGCGGCCGCGTTGGCGCCGTCCACTTCGAAACGTTCATGGTCACTGCGATGGCCCTCCACCAGGCCGAGGTCGTGGAACATCGCGCCGACGTACAGCAGCTCCGGGTTGTAGGCCAGTTGCTTGCGCTCACCGCTCAAGGCGCCGAACAGGAACACCCGGCGCGAGTGGTGGTAGAGCAGGTCTGACTCAATGTCGCGGATGTACTCGGTGGTGGCACTGGCCAGGGCACTGTCGGGGATTTTGATACCGGCGATGGTGGTGCTCATGGTGGCTCTCCTCTGGAAAGCTCCAGTCTGGTCGTGCACCCGCGCAAGGGCTATTGCGGCGAGGGAGTGATCCCGGCCAATTTGGCTATACATCGTGCCATGCTCAAATCAGCTAGGGTTGTGCCTGCGAAGATCCAAATGTGGGAGGGGGCTTGTTCCCGATAGCGGTGGGTCAGTACCAGATGCAGTGACTGACATTCTGCAATCGGGAGCAAGCCCCCTCCCACAGGGGATTTGTGTTTATCCAGTTAGAAAAAAGGCGTGTCTGACCATGAGCAAAACCGTCGCCATCCTGATCTTCCCCGGTGTCCAGTCGCTGGATGTGACCGGGCCGATGGATGTGTTCTGCGAGGCCAACCGCTTCCTGGCGCCCGAAGCGCATTACCACCTGGAGGTCATTGGCCTCGGCCACGGCACGATGGCGTGCTCGAACGGTTTGTCCTTGCAGGCGCACAAGCACTACAGCGAAGCCCTGCAACCCTACGACCTGCTGCTGGTCGCCGGTGGTCCGCAGTTGCCCTTTGAAGATTTCGGCCCCCGCTTTGATGACTGGCTGCGCGGCGCCGCTGCCAGGGCACAGCGCTTCGGCTCGATCTGCAACGGCGCCTTCATGCTGGCCCGCGCTGGCCTGCTGGATGGTAAAACCGTCACCACCCATTGGGGCGACGCCGCCGACCTGGCCCGGTTGTGCCCCTCGGCCCAGGTCGAGGCCGATCGTTTGTATGTGCAGGACGGCAACCTCTATACCTCGGCCGGGGTCACGGCGGGGATCGACCTGTCGCTGTACCTGCTGGCCCAGGACCACGGCCCGGAAGTCGCATTGAGCGTGGCCAAGCGCCTGGTCGTGTTTACCCAGCGTTCGGGCGGCCAGTCGCAGTTCAGCCCGTTCCTCACGCCCCATGCCGAAGCCACCTCGGCGGTGGCGCTGGTGCAGTTGTACGTGCTGGCGAACCTGACCGGGGATTTGAGCATTGCCGACCTGGCCAGGGCGGCCAATATGAGCGCGCGCAATTTCTCCCGGGTGTTCGCCCGTGAAGCGCGGATCACGCCGGCGGAATTTGTCGAAAGGGCGCGCGTGGACGCGGCGCGGGTGATGCTCGAAAGCACTCATGCGCCGCTGAAGACCGTGGCCTATCAATGCGGGTTTCGCGATGCCCAGCATATGCGCAGTGTGTTCAACCGCCGGCTGGGCGTGACGCCGCAGCAGTTCAGGCTCAACTTTGCCGTAAATGTGGGAGGGGGCTTGCCCCCGATGGCGGAGTGTCAGCCAAAGATTAGCTGACTGATCCACTGCTATCGGGGGCAAGCCCCCTCCCACATTTGATTGCATTTCAGGCTGGTTAAGGTGACCACCTCACCCCCTCCCATATTTTGACCCAGTGATACTCGGTTATCTGGCAGGCAACAGTTTCAAAGTGCCGCGGGTATTCGCCGTGATTTCTTCTTCACTGAAATGCGCCTGCTCGTACCCGCCTTCGATATAGGTTTGTGCCTGGTCGCTGTAGTGCGCATCAAACGGCACGCCGCTTTGACCCACCGGGTTGATGGTCAGGGCATGGGCCGCGTCGGCGAAGTCGATCAGGCGGCGGGTCGAAGGGCCGTAGGTCACCGGCCAGGGTGCCGGGCCGATCATGGCGGTCTGGTTGTTCGGCACTTCGTGGCTGCCCGGTGCCGCGAAGGGACCGACGTTGAAGAGTTTGTCCAATGGCTTTTGCATGCCCAGCGGGTGGCCGTGGGTCAGGGTGTGCGCTTTGCCCCACTGCCACTGGGACGGGTCATCGCCGAAGGTGGCTTTCAGATGCGCCAGGCTGTTGTCCCAGGCTCGCTTGACGGTGTCGGCCCGCGTGCCATTCCACCAGGGCGAATCCGCGGTGGCGGCCAGGCGGGGCAGGGCGGCGTCGATCACACGGGTGCCGAGCAGCGTCTTGAACAGGGCGTCGCCCAATTTCGGGTGGAAGGTTGCATCGGCCAGGTTGAACAGCAACTGGTTGAACAGGGTGGCACTGGTGGACTCCAGTGGGTAGTCGCCTGTCCAGCTTGCCAGTTGTTCCACCAGCTTCAACTGCGCCGGGTCTGTGACCACCTCGCGCAACACCGGCAACAGCGGCGCCAGCAGTCGCGGGCCAAAGGCGGTGGTGGTGCCCAGTTGCAGGGCCTGGCTATTGTTCACATCCCATTTCACTTGGTTGTCGCTCAACTGCGCAGCCAACCGCTGGCCACGGTCGGCGAGGTTGTAATAGCCGGGGATTTCCATGCCGCTGGGCGATGCCGGCTGGGCGTTGGCGGAGACCACATAGCCGCGCGCCGGGTTTTCCTCCTGGGGGTTGGCGCTGAACGGGTAGAAGCCCAATTTATCGGCCTGGGCGGTACTGCCGTCGAGGATGAACCCCGGGTTGACGCCGGCCGGGCGTATCGGCAACTGCGCCGCCGCCCACCAGCCGATATCGCCTTTGGCATTGGCCCACACGATATTCAGGCCCGGCGCCGATACCTTGGCCGCCGCTGCGCGTGCCTTGGCCAGGGTGTCGGCGCGGTTGAGCTGGTAGAAGCCTTCGAGGATCGGGTTCTCGGTGTCGAGGAACGCCCACCACATGGCAATCGGCGTGGCGCCTGCCTGTTCACCGAGCACGTCATTGACGATCGGGCCGTGGGGCGAGCGGCGCAGGACGAGCGTGACCGGGGCCTGGCCCTTGACCTGGATTTGCTGTTCGCTGCTGCTCATGTCCACCCACTGGCCGTGGTACCAGACCTGGTTGGGGTTGGCCGGGTTGACCTTCTCGGCGATCAGGTCGAGGTCGTCGTTCTGGAACATGGTCAGGCTCCAGCCGAAATCCAGGTTGTGGCCCAGGAACGCCACCGGCACCAGCGCGTTGTGATAGCCATACAACTCAAAGCCGGGCGCCGACAGCTGCGCCTCGTACCACACCGACGGCACCGAAAAGCGAATATGCGGATCGCCGGCCAGTAACGGTTTGCCGCTTTTGGTACGGTTGCCGCTGATGGCCCAGGCGTTGCTGCCTTCCAGTTGCGGCAAGCCGTTGTCGGCCAGGGCCTGCTCGCTCAGGCGGGCGAGGGCGCCGAGGGTGTTCCAATCGGCCGCCGCCAGGTTGAGTGCGCCTTTGGGTTGCCAGTCCAGGTCGAACACCTTGAGGTAGTCGCTGCCCAACTGGTCGCGCACGTAAGTCAGCACCGGTTCGGTACGAAAGGCTGCGGCGAAGCTGTAGGCCATATACCCGGCGACACTGATGGAGTCCTCGGCGGTGAAGGGCCGCTTGGGAATGCCCAGTACGTCGAACTCCATCGGGCTGGCGTGGCTGGCCTGGTATTGATTGATCCCGTCCAGATAGGCTTGCAGGGCCTTCCAGGCGTCCGAGTCAGGGTTCATGTGCTCGACGTAGCTCAGGGCACGCTCGCGAATGCGCAGGCTGCGAAACAGCTTGTCGGTCTCCAGCAGCTTGGGACCCAGCACTTCGGCCAGTTCGCCACGGGCCAGGCGGCGCATGATTTCCATCTGGAACAACCGGTCCTGGGCATGCACATAGCCCAGCGCGCGGTACAGGTCGGCTTCGTTCTCGGCACGGATATGCGGCACGCCACGGTCGTCGTAGCGCACGGTGACCGAGCCTTGCAGGTGCGCCAGCGTGACCGTGCCCTGGCGGCCGGGTTGCTTGCTGTAGACATACCCGCCGGCGCCAAGGGCAACCAGCACAACCAGCACCACGAGAGCCAGCAAGACACGCTTCATCGACTTTCCTTACCCAGAATGGACAGACTACGGTTGCTCAGGCCACGAACAATAGCAGCCCACCGCCAGGGTGTGCGTGGCGTTGATTTCGCGCCCGGCTTGCAGGGCCTTGAGGATCGGCTCGATAAAGCTGTTGCCGGCATTGCAGGTCAACCCTTCACTGTACGGGCCGAAATACGCGAGCTTGCCCGTACGGTCCCAAATGCCCACGGCCGGGCTGGCCGGTACCTGGTCGGCGCCGGGCAGGGCCTCGAGGGTTTTCATCCGGCGCAGATTGTCCGGCAGGGCGCCGTGGCTGCCGGCTTTTTGCAGGGCATAGAACTCGACGCCTTGCGGCGCGTAGTGCTCGATCAGCTCACCCAGGTGTTGCTGGTTACCGACATTGCACGGGCAGGCCGGGTCCCAGAAGTGCACCAGCCGAATCGGGCCAGGGCCGCTGAGTGCGGCGGGCAGTTGCAGCGCATCCCCGGAAAACACCGCCGTATGCTCGCTGAAGGCGCGCAGGTAACGGCCCTGGAACCAGTCATACGCGGCCCACAGCACGCCGGCGCAGATAATCAGCACCAGGCTGGTGAACAAGGCAGTGCGGTAGGGCTGTCGCATTCAGAGGTATCCTCGCGGGTCGCGTAGCTTGCCATGCTTGTCCTGACACATGAATATCGCAGCTCGATATTCATCTTCACCGTCAGTCTGGAAGCCTTTATGCCCGTCACCTTTGACCCTGATCATCTGCGCGAAAGCTTGCAGCCCCTGATGCATGCGCAGCCGCTGTCAGCCGAGGCGCGGGTGTACCAGCGGTTCTACGGGTTGGACCTGCCGGCCCGCAAGGCCGTGAGCCGCCTGGGGCGTATGGAGGTGGCCGGGTTCGAGGTGGTTGCGCAGGTGTGGTGGCCTTCGGCGCCGGTGGCAACGATGTTCATGTTCCACGGCTTCTACGACCACATGGGGCTGTATCGCCATGCCGTGGACTGGGCGCTGGAGCAGGGCTTTGTGGTGATCGCCTGCGACCTGCCAGGCCATGGCTTGTCCAGCGGCATACGGGCCAGCATCGATGATTTTGCGGTGTACCAGCACGTGGTGCAGGCCTTGTTCGCCGAAGCCGCGGCGTTGCAACTGCCGCAACCCTGGCACCTGTTCGGGCAAAGCACCGGTGGCGCAATCGTGATTGACCACCTGCTCAACCACGGCGACGAAAGCCCGGCCCAGGGCAAGACGTTTCTACTCTCGCCCCTGGTACGTCCGCGAGCCTGGGGTTGGTCGCAGCTCAGCTATTACCTGCTGCGCCCGTTCGTCAAAGGCATCGCGCGACGTTTCAGCGATAACTCCAACGACCCGGCATTCAGGCCTTTTCTCGAAGCCGACCCGTTGCAGCCGCGCCAACTGCCCACCGCCTGGGTGGGCGCGCTGGCGTGCTGGATCAAACGCATCGAAGCCGCACCCCGCAGCGCTCGGCGGCCAGTGATCGTGCAGGGCGAGGAGGATATGACGGTGGATTGGCAGCACAACTTGCAGGTGCTGCGCAGTAAGTTCGATCGGCCTGAGGTGTTGATGCTCAAGCGCGGCCGGCACCATCTGGCCAATGAGATCCCCGAGATTCGCGAGGAGTACTTCAATTTTCTTACGCAGCAACTGAAGTAACACAATCCAAATGTGGGAGGGGGCTTGCCCCCGATAGCGGTGGGTCAGTCAACTTATGTGTAGCTGATCCATTGCAATCGGGGGCAAGCCCCCTCCCACATTTTATTACTGCGCCAGGCTTGAGGTGCTCTGGCCGACAGCCAGTCCCGCACGGATGGCCGCCAGCGCCGCCTGGTAATACGCCTTCCCCTCCGGCGATTCGGCAAACGTCGCGAACTCTTCCAGCTCCGGGTCGGACAAGTCCCGATAGACGTACAGCAGCGTGTTATTCAGATCCTTATCGATCTGCTGCATCAAGCGCTCCCGCTGCCCATTCAACATGCCCTGGGCCTGACCGCCGCCCAGCAGGCCGGGGATCATCTGGCTCAAGCTGTCCGCCGCCACGCCGGCAATCGCCAGGCTGACTTCGGCGCCCGCTTCACGCGCGGGCAGGGCCTGGGCCAGGTGGCCGATGATCAGGCTGCGGGTGGCGTCGGCCTGGATTTTCGGCAGGCCCTGGGCGTTTTTCGCCAATTGGTCGCGACGCGTGGCGAGCAGCTCGGCGGCGACAATCTTGCGGCCCAGGGGCGATTGGAAAAACGCTAGGGCCGGTTTCGGGTCCGCCAGGTGCTTGCGCAATTGCGCTTCGGCACGCTGGTCCATGGCCTGGGCCGCGAAACGTTTGCTGCTGTTGTCCACCAGCGCCTGGTACACCGCCGGCGGCAGGCTGTTGCGGTAGCGCTGCTGTGCGGCAGTGAGGGCGTCGTTGAAGTGCGCACGTTGTTCGGCCCAGCCGGCGACTTTGTACAACTGGTCATGGCCGTCTGCCCAGGCGGGTAAAACGCAGAACATCAGCAAGGAAAAAAACAAACGACGCATAAGGACTCCTGTCAGTCGGCCACTATTGTCCGTGTCGGGCGTAGGATTTGTCGAGAAGTCCTATCAGTCACCTGACTAAAGTGTATTCGGGCGCTCGACGGCGCTGTCGGATTCACAGGCGTATGGATACTATGCGCGCCATGCAAACACCCCTCGATCACCCGCTGCTGCAACGCATTGTCGACGACCTGGCCGAAAAAGGCTGGTCGCAGCAGAACGCCTTCCTGCCCCAGGCTCTGACCCTGGAGCTGGCGGCCGAGTGCCGTAAACGTGCGGCCGAAGGTGAACTGGCGCCGGCGGCCGTGGGGCGCGGGCCGGCCCAGGAAATTCGCGAGGGGATTCGCGGCGATCATATCCAATGGCTGGAAGAGGGCGACGCCGCCGTCTGCGACACCTACATGGCCGTGATGGACAGCCTGCGCCTGGCGATGAACCGTGGCCTGTTCCTCGGCCTGGAAGACTTCGAAAGCCACTTCGCGATGTACCCGCCCGGGGCGTTCTACCTCAAGCACCTGGACCGTTTTCGCGACGATGACCGGCGCATGGTCTCGGCGGTGATCTATTTGAATGATGCCTGGCTGCCCGAACATGGCGGTCAGTTGCGCATGTACCTCAAGGGCGGCATCGAACATGACGTGGTGCCCGCCGGCGGCAGCCTGGTGGTGTTCCTGTCGGGCGAGGTGCCCCACGAAGTCCTGCCCGCCACGCGCGAACGCCTGTCCCTGACCGGCTGGTTTCGTAGGCGCGGTAACGAGCCGTTCTGAGCAGGCAAAAGGCTCCGATCCATCCCTCAAGTCTTGCCTGGAACACAATGTGGGAGGGGGCTTGCCCCCGATAGCATTCTGTCAGTCAGCACATTTGATACTGATACACCGCCATCGGGGGCGAGCCCCCTCCCACATGGGTTATCGCGTATCCCCGTCGAGCCACTTCTCTTCCAGCGCCTTTAACCGACCATCGTCCTTCACCCGTTTCAACGCCCCGTCCAGGCTGCTCTTGAACGCAGGGTTGCCCTTCTGAAACGGAATCGCCAGTTCAGGTTTGTCGTTATACGCGGCGCTGAAATCGAAACGATCCTTCAGCTCGGCAGTCATAGCGATATGGTTGATTGCCACGTCGTATTTGCCGGTCGCCACGCCGTTCAGCAGGTCGGCATCATCGGTGGTGATAAACGAGGAGCGAACGTCCATTTCCTTGGCCAGTTGCTCGCCCAGCTCCACTTCAAAGCCGGTGAGTTTGTCGCCTTCCTTGAAATTGAAGGGCGGGGTATTGGCTTCGAGGGCGATGCGCAGTTCACCGCGATCGTTGACGTCGTCGATCAGCTCGGCGTGAGCCCAGGGGCTCAGAAGGGGAAGCAACAGTAACAGGCCAGGCGAGAAGCGCATGGTCACTCCTAAGGAATTCGGATGTACGAGGCGCTGTTCAGCATCGTTTTGCTATGGTGTTGAGTGCCTTGGACAGCAATTTGCCGCGAAGTTGTCATAACCCTACAGATTTCACAGAAAAACTGGAGAAGCGAATGAAAGCCCTTTTGTCCCGTGCAACCCTGGCCAGCCTGTTGCTGGGTGCTTCGATGTTGGCGACCGCCGCTGACGGTATCCCGCGTAGCGCTCCACCTGAAGGTGCCAAGGTGTTTATCGTTTCGCCGAAAGACGGCGCCACCGTCGATAAAACCTTTACCGTGAAATTCGGCATGGAAGGCCTGAAACTGGCACCGGCCACCGATCAGACGCCCGGCACCGGCCATCACCACCTTCTGATCGACCAGAAAGAACTGCCGGATGCAAAACTGCCGATCCCGGCCACCGACACCGTAATCCATTACGGCAAGGCCCAGACCGAGACCGAGCTGACCCTGACCCCCGGCAAGCACACCTTGCAACTGGTGGCCGGCGACAAGCTGCACATGCAGTTCAACCCGACGGTTGCCTCGAAAGTCATCACGGTTAACGTCAAGTAAGCGTTGTCCAGGCGAAAAAAAGGGAGACCCCGGCGGGGTCTCCCATTTTTTTGTGCAGACTGATCGTTCCCTCGCTCCGCGTGGGAATGCATCCCGTGACGCTCCGCGTCGCCATCTCGCACGTGCCTGGTTATTCACTGAGAGCAGGACGCAGAGCGTCCCGAGCGGCATTCCCACGCAGAGCGTGGGAACGATCAAAAGGCGAAAAAAAGGGAGACCCGCCGGGTCTCCCTTTTTTGTGCAGCGTTTAAAGCGTTAGAACAACACGCGGCTACGAATCGTGCCGTTGATGTGCTGCAGCTTCTCTTGCGCCAGGTCCGAGTACTCGGCGTCGACGTCGATTACCACGTAGCCGACCTTCTCGTTGGTCTGCAGGAACTGACCGGAGATGTTGATGCCGTTTTCCGCGAAGACCTTGTTGATCTCCATCATCACACCCGGAATGTTCTGGTGGATGTGCAGCAGACGGTGCTTGCCAGGGTGAGCCGGCAGGGCCACTTCCGGGAAGTTGACCGACGATACCGAGGTACCGTTGTCGCTGTACTTGACCAGCTTTTCCGAGACTTCCAGGCCGATGTTGGCCTGGGCTTCAGCGGTGGAGCCGCCGATGTGCGGGGTCAGGATCACGTTGTCCAGGCCGCGCAGCGGGCTTTCGAAGATGTCGTCGTTGGAGCGTGGCTCCACCGGGAACACGTCGATGGCGGCGCCGATCAGGTGCTTGTCCTTGATCGCGTCGGCCAGGGCGTCCAGCTCGACCACCGTGCCGCGTGCGGCGTTGATCAGGATCCCGCCTTTCTTGATCGCACGGATTTCCTTCTCGCCGATCATCCACTGGGTCTCGGCGGTTTCCGGAACGTGCAGGGTGACGATGTCGGACATGCCCAGCAGCTCGGTCAGGCTCGACACTTGCGTGGCGTTGCCCAGCGGCAGCTTGGTCAGGGTGTCGTAGAAGAACACCTGCATCCCTAAGCCTTCTGCCAGTACCGACAGCTGTGTGCCGATCGAACCGTAACCGACGATCCCCAGCTTCTTGCCGCGAATTTCGAAGGAATTGGCCGCGCTCTTGATCCAGCCGCCACGGTGGCAGGACGCGTTCTTCTCGGGGATACCGCGCAGCAGCAGGATGGCCTCGGCCAGCACCAGCTCCGCAACGGAACGGGTGTTGGAGTAGGGTGCGTTGAACACCGCGATACCGCGCTCGCGCGCCGCGTTGAGGTCGACCTGGTTGGTGCCGATGCAGAAACAGCCGACGGCCACGAGTTTCTTGGCGTGGTCGAAGATCTCTTCGGTCAGCTGAGTGCGGGAGCGAATGCCGATAAAGTGCGCGTCGGCGATCTTTTCCTTGAGCTGGGCTTCCGGCAGAGAACTGGTGATGTACTCAATGCTGGTGTACCCGGCGGCTTTCAGAACGTCGACAGCCGATGGGTGGACGCCTTCCAGAAGAAGGAACTTGATCTTGCTCTTATCGAGAGAAGTCTTGCTCATCTGCGTAAACCTGTATCCCGGAGAAAAATGGCAGGGAATCGAGCAGCGCAAGCTGACCCGGACGGCAGGAAAGCCGTCACCGCAGAAACGCCCTTGGGCTCTGTCCTGCGGGGGCGGTATGCTAGCATACGCGCCCCGCTAAACACCTATTCCTGCGACGTGAAGCGTTCTCAGGATGACCATGAATTGTTCGAGAGTTCTGTCGATGACCCATCCTGCCCTGATTGATGAGCTGAAGACCCTGGTTGAGCCCGGCAAAGTGCTGACCGACGCCGACTCCCTGGAGGCTTACGGCAAGGATTGGACCAAGCACTTCGCGCCCGCGCCATGCGCCATCGTGTTCCCCAAGACCACCGAGCAGGTGCAGGCCATCGTCCGTTGGGCCAACACCCACAAGGTGGCGCTGGTGCCATCCGGCGGGCGTACCGGCCTGTCGGCGGCGGCCGTTGCGGCCAATGGCGAAGTGGTGGTGTCGTTCGACTACATGAACCAGATCCTCGACGTGAACCTCACCGACCGCACCGCCAAGTGCCAGCCGGGCGTGGTCACCAAGCAGTTGCAGAACGTCGCTGAAGAAAACGGCCTGTACTACCCGGTGGATTTCGCATCGTCCGGTTCCAGCCAGATTGGCGGCAATATCGGCACCAATGCCGGCGGGATCAAGGTGATTCGCTACGGCATGACCCGCAACTGGGTAGCCGGGATGAAAGTGGTCACCGGCAAGGGCGATGTGCTGGAACTGAACCGCGACCTGATCAAGAACGCCACCGGCTACGACATGCGCCAGCTGTTCATCGGCGCCGAAGGCACCCTGGGCTTTGTGGTGGAAGCCACCATGCGCCTGGACCGTGCGCCGAAAAACCTCACGGCCATGGTGCTTGGCACCACCGACTTCGACTCGATCATGCCGGTGCTGCACGCCTTCCAGGGCAAGCTCGACCTGACCGCGTTCGAATTCTTTTCCGACAAGGCCCTGGCCAAGGTCCTCGGCCGTGGCGATGTGCCGGCGCCGTTCGAAACCGAATGCCCGTTCTACGCACTGCTGGAATTCGAAGCCACCACCGAAGAAGTCGCCAATCACGCCCTGGAAACCTTTGAGCACTGCGTCGAGCAGGGCTGGGTGCTGGACGGCGTGATGAGCCAGAGCGAAACCCAGCTGCATAACCTGTGGAAACTGCGCGAGTACATCTCCGAGACGATTTCCCACTGGACGCCGTACAAAAACGATATTTCGGTCACCGTTTCCAAGGTGCCGGCGTTCCTCGGCGAAATTGACGCAATCGTCGGCGAACACTACCCGGATTTCGAAATCGTCTGGTTCGGTCACATCGGCGACGGTAACCTGCACCTGAACATCCTCAAGCCGGAAAACCTGAGCAAGGACGAGTTCTTCGCCAAGTGCGCCACCGTGAACAAGTGGGTGTTCGAGACCGTCGCCAAGTACAACGGCTCGATCTCCGCCGAACACGGCGTGGGCATGACCAAGCGCGATTACCTGACCTACAGCCGTTCGCCGGTTGAAATCGAATACATGAAAGCAGTGAAAGCCGTGTTCGACCCCAACGGGATCATGAACCCTGGCAAGATCTTCGCTGTTTAACCGCCCCTGAAGGAGTCGTTTCATGAGCTACCAGCACAAGTACGTCGACGGCACCAACATCCACTTCCCCATGGGTAAAGTGGTGTGCATCGGGCGTAACTACGCCGAGCACGCCAAGGAACTGGACAACCCGGTACCCACCGAGCCGCTGCTGTTCATCAAGCCGGGCAGTTGCGTGGTGCCGCTCGAAGGCGGTTTCGCCATTCCAACCGAGCGCGGTTCGGTGCATTACGAAGCGGAGATCGCCGTGCTGATCGGCAAGCCGTTGTCGAACAAGCCAAGCCGCGAAGAAGTGCTGGACGCCATCTCCGGCTTCGCCCCGGCCCTGGACCTGACCCTGCGCGACAAACAGGCGGAGCTCAAGGCCAAGGGCCTGCCATGGGAGATCGCCAAGTCGTTCGACGGCGCAGCGGTGATCGCGCCTTTCGTGGTGAGCAGCACGTTCGCCGACGTGACCGATATCGGCATTCGCCTGACCATCAATGGCGAAGTGCGTCAGAACGGCAACAGTGCGCAGATGCTCAACCCGATCGTGCCGATGATCCAGCACATGGCCGGCTGCTTCTCGCTGCAGGCCGGTGACGTGATCCTGACCGGCACACCGGCGGGCGTCGGGCCGCTGAATGTCGGTGACAAGCTGGTGCTGGAGTTGTCGGGCGTGAACCGCTTCGAAAGCGTGGTGCGCTGATTTTTTCATGACGAAGTGCGGTAAAAATGTGGGAGGGGGCTTGCCCCCGATTGCAGTGTGTCAGCCAGCAAATCTGTGGCTGACACTCCGCTATCGGGGGCAAGCCCCCTCCCACATTTGATTGTGTACATCTGCCAAAACCGGTGTTTTTGCATTTTTTTCACACGTCACCCGGATAATCCCGATCCTGTGCTATTCCCTACCGCTGACTTTCCGGAAAAAAGCGCCCCATGGCCGTGCCTCTGCCCACCTCCAAACCTACGCTTCGCTCGCGCCTGACCATGCGCTGGTATTCCTGGGTGTTCCTGGCCGGTGCGATCCTGTACGGCATCGCCTGGGCCATGCACTGGGACGATCGGGGTGTGCTGTGGGTGCTGGAGGGTTTTGAAAGCCCGGCCGAACGCCGGGAAAGCGTGTGGCTGCCTGACTATCGCGTGGTCATCGACGCCAAGCTGCTGCCCGGTATGGAGAAGGATGAGGCTTCGGACCTGTCCTACAACCCCCAGACAAAAACCCTGTTTTCCGTGATGGGCAAGAACCCGTTCCTGGTGGAGCTGAGCCTGCAAGGCGATGTGCTGCGCAAGATGCCGCTCAATGGCTGGAACAACCCGGAAGGCGTGACGGTGATGGAAAACGGCCTGATGGCCGTGGTCGATGAGCGCCAGCACAGCCTGACCCTGATCAAGGTCGATGCAGGCACCACGGCGTTGAACAAGGCCGATTTCCCCAGTTATGACCTCGGCCCGTCCAAGGACCAGAACAAAGCCTTCGAAGCCATTACCTGGGACAAGCGCAACCAGCAGCTCGTGCTCGGCGAAGAGCGCCCACCGGCGCTGTTCACCTGGAAAAGCGATGGCAGCCAGACCCTGGTAGGCGACAAGCAAAAACTGGCCAGCACCGAGCTTGATATGCGCAACCTGTCGGCGCTGGCCGTCGACCCGCGTACCGGGCATCTGCTGGTGCTGTCGGCCGACTCCCACCTGTTGCTGGAGCTGGACGAGAAGGGTGAGCAAGTCAGCTTCATGACCTTGCTGGGCGGTTTCAACGGCCTGAAGGACACCATCCCGCGTGCCGAAGGCGTGACCATGGACGAGAGCGGTACGCTGTATATCGTCAGTGAGCCGAATCTGTTTTATCGTTTTGAGAAACAGAAATAACGTACGTTTACGTCAGGCATTTCTCAAATAGCGGCATTCGACAGGCATCCGAGCGCGTTTAAGTTTAAATTCAGGCGACCTTGATATCTATTCGCCAGTTTTTTCACTGAGCCCGCCCCGATGCGTCGACTTGCCCGCCCCAAACCCGCTTTAGTCATCCTGATTCTGATTGCCCTGGTTGCCGCCGGGGTCGTTGCGCAACAGTTTCGTCTGTTCGAACGTGCCTGGTTCAACTGGCGGGTGTGGCATCAGCCCGCCGATGAACGCAGCATAGGCCTGGCCGATTACCGCGTGTCCCTGGAGGGCCAGGTGATCGAGGGGCTCGACGACGATGTGTCGGCCCTCACCTACGACCCCGTGCGCAAAAGCCTGTTTACCGTCACCAATAAAAACGCCGAGTTGGTCGAGCTGTCCCTGCAGGGCAAGATCCTGCGGCGGATTCCCCTGGTGGGTTTTGGCGATGCCGAGGCGGTGGAGTTCATCAGCGACAACATCTATGTGATCAGCGACGAGCGCCAGCAGCGGCTGATCAAGGTGCATGTGGATGACGACACCCAGTTTCTCGATGCGGCCGATGCGGAGCAGATGACCCTGGGCGTGCACATTGGCAGCAACAAGGGCTTTGAGGGCCTGGCCTATGACTCGGTGGGCAAGCGCCTGTTTGTCGCCAAGGAACGCGACCCGATGGTGATTTACGAAGTCCACGGTTTTCCCCATTTCAAAGCGGAAAAAACCTACTCGGTACACGTGATCAACAACCCCAAGCGCGATGCCGGGCTGTTTGTGCGCGACCTGTCGAGCCTGCAATACGATGAGCGCAGCGGCCATTTGCTGGCGCTGTCGGATGAGTCATTCCTGGTGCTGGAGCTGGACATCGACGGTCGCCCGCTGAGCAGTCTGTCGCTGCTCAACGGGCGCCACGGCCTGAAAAAGCGTGTGCCCCAGGCCGAAGGCATCGCCATGGACGACGAGGGCACGCTGTATCTGGTCAGTGAGCCGAACCTGTTCTACGTGTTCAAAAAGCCCTGATCAGAACATCCACTGCACGCTGTGTTACATAAATCCAGCGTGGAGCACATACCAAATGGGAGAGGGGGCTTGCCCCTCCCACATTGGAACTGCCACATTGGAGTTGTGGTGTCTTTAGGCTTTGAGGGTTTTTACGCCTTCCGGGGTGCCCAGCAGCAGCACATCCGCCGGACGTGCGGCGAACAGGCCGTTGGTGACCACGCCAACGATGGCGTTGATATGCGTCTCCAGCTCCACCGGGTGGGTGATCTGCATGTTGAACACATCGAGGATAATGTTGCCGTTATCGGTCAGCACGCCTTCGCGGTACACCGGGTCGCCGCCCAGTTTCACCAGCTCGCGGGCCACGTGGCTGCGGGCCATCGGGATGACTTCCACCGGCAGCGGGAAAGCACCGAGTACCGGCACCAGCTTGCTGGCGTCGGCGATGCAAATGAAGGTCTTGGCCACGGCCGCGACGATTTTCTCGCGGGTCAGGGCTGCGCCGCCGCCCTTGATCAGGTTCAGGTGTTCATCGCTTTCGTCCGCGCCGTCGATGTAGAACTCCAGGTCGCTCACGGTGTTGAGCTCGTACACCGGAATGCCATGGCCTTTAAGGCGTGCGGCGGTCGCTTCGGAGCTGGCCACGGCGCCATCGAACGCGCCTTTGTGCTGGGCCAGCGCATCGATAAAGCAGTTGGCAGTGGAGCCGGTGCCGACACCGACGACGCTCTTGTCGTCGAGTTTGGGAAGGATTAAATCGACGGCGGCCTGGGCCACTGCCTGTTTGAGTTGATCCTGGGTCATGCGGGCTCCGGAGCGGGCGGGGAGTTATCGAGGGCGGCGAGTATACCCCAACAAACCTTGGGATTCGTGTGGTCTCCCGGCCAAAAGCCGGGTTAGACTCCGTGGTCCTGCCCAACCCCCGAAGTAGATGCCTGCCGATGCTTGAACACTACGTCAAAAAGATCCTCACCTCGCGCGTTTACGACGTTGCCGTAGAAACACCCTTGCAGACTGCCCGCCAGCTTTCCGAGCGGCTGGGCAATCAGATTTGGCTCAAGCGCGAAGACTTGCAGCCGGTGTTCTCGTTCAAGATTCGCGGCGCCTACAACAAACTGACCCAGCTCAGTGCCGAAGAACGCGCACGCGGCGTGGTCACCGCCTCGGCGGGCAACCATGCCCAGGGCCTGGCCCTGGCGGCCAAGGTGCTGGGGGTCAAGGCGACCATCGTGATGCCCAAGACCACGCCGGAAATCAAGGTCGAAGGCGTGCGCTCCCGTGGCGGCAAAGTGGTACTGCACGGCGATTCCTTCCCGGAGGCGCTGGCCTATTCGCTCAAGCTGGTCGATGAAAAAGGCTACGTCTACATTCACCCCTACGATGATCCGCACACCATTGCCGGGCAGGGCACGGTGGCGATGGAAATCCTGCGCCAGCACCCCGGGCCGCTGGATGCGATCTTCGTACCGGTGGGCGGCGGCGGGCTGATCGCCGGTATCGCGGCGTACGTGAAATACCTGCGTCCGGAGATCAGGATCATCGGCGTCGAGCCGGACGACTCCAACTGCCTGCAAGCGGCGATGGCCGCCGGTGAGCGTGTGGTGTTGCCGACCGTGGGCATCTTCGCCGATGGCGTGGCGGTGGCGCAGATCGGCCAGCACACCTTCGACATCTGCAAAGACTATGTGGATGAAGTGATCACCGTCAGCACCGATGAAATCTGTGCAGCGATCAAGGACATCTACGACGACACCCGCTCCATCACCGAGCCGGCCGGTGCGTTGGGCGTGGCCGGGATCAAGAAGTACGTCGAGACCCGCGGCGTCAGCGGCAAGACCTTTGTCGCCATCGATTCGGGCGCCAACGTCAACTTCGACCGCCTGCGCCATGTAGCCGAACGTGCCGAGCTGGGTGAAGGCCGCGAAGCCATCATCGCCGTGACCATTCCCGAGAAGCCGGGCAGCTTCAAGGCGTTCTGCGAGGCGGTGGGCAAGCGCCAGATTACCGAATTCAACTACCGCTATCACACCGGCAGCGAGGCCCACATCTTCGTCGGCGTGCAGACCCACCCGGAAAACGATCCGCGCAGTGCGTTGATCGCAAGCCTCACGGACCAGGGTTTCCCGGTGCTGGACCTGACCGAAAACGAATTGGCCAAGCTGCATATCCGCCATATGGTGGGTGGTCACGCCGCCAAGGTCAGCGACGAGCTGGTGTTTCGTTTTGAGTTCCCCGAACGGCCGGGGGCGTTGTTCAACTTTCTTAACAAACTGGGCGGGCGCTGGAATATCTCGATGTTCCACTATCGCAACCACGGCGCGGCCGATGGCCGTGTGGTCGCCGGCCTGCAAGTGCCGGCGGACGAGCGCCACCTGGTGCCGGCGGCCCTGGCGGAAATCGGCTACCCGTACTGGGATGAAAGCGAAAACCCGGCCTACCAGTTGTTCCTCGGTTGAGCGACTAAGCTGACTGAGCGGCCTTCAAGGAATCGAGACTATGGAAACGCTGACCACCCTCAAGGTTATCCACATCGCCGCCACCGTGTTGCTGCTGCTCAGCGGCCTCGGCCTGGCGGTACTGGCCTGGCGCAAGCGCAGCGCCGGGCCGGCGGTGACTATGCAACGGCCGTGGGCATTTGTGTGGCTGCTGATGGGCATTTGCCTGCTCAGCATGCCGTTCACCGGCTGGTGGCTGGTGCACCTGACTGGCTGGCCGCTGGGGCAAACCTGGATTCTGGGCTCCAGCATTCTCTACACCGTGGCGGCGCTGGCATGGTTCTGGCTGGTGGCGCGGCTTAATCGCTTGCGTAGAGGCGAGGGTGGCAGCCTGAATTTCACTGTGGTGCTCGCGGTGGTGAGCCTGGTGGGGTTTGTGGCGATTGCCGGGCTTATGGGGGCCAAGCCCGTGTAGGAGCGAGCTTGCTCGCGAAGAACGTCAACGATGACGCGGGTATCCTGGATGCACGCGGCGCTCTCAGGTTTTTCGCGAGCAAGCTCGCTCCTACAGGGTTGGGGGGTCAGCTGCGCAGCGTAATCACCGGCCAGCCGCGCCGTTCAGCCTCAGCACGAAGATTGGGGTCCGGGTCCACCGCCACCGGGTGCGTCACCTGCTCCAGCAACGGCAAATCATTCATCGAGTCGCTATAGAAGTAGCTGTCCTCCAGGCTATACCCGGTCTCCTCCAGCCAACGGTTCAAACGCGTCACCTTGCCTTCGCGAAAGCACGGCACATCGGTGCTGCGTCCGGTGTAGCGGCCATTTTCCATCTCGCATTCGGTGGCAATCAGGGTTTCAACGCCCAGGCGTGCGGCAATCGGCGCGGTGACGAAACGGTTGGTGGCGGTGATGATCACCAGCTTGTCGCCGGCGGCGCGGTGTTTGGCCAGCAGTTCCAGCGCCTTGGGCAAGATGATCGGCTCGATGCAGTCGCGCATATAGTCGTTGTGCCATTCGTCCAGCTGAGCCATTTCGGTGCGGCCGAGGATTTCCAGGCAGAAGTTCAGGTAAGCGGCGTTGTCCAGCGTGCCGGCCAGGTAGTCCTGATAAAACTCGTCGTTGCGGGCCTTGTAGGCCACCGCATCGAGAATCCCGCGTTCACACAGGTAATCGCCCCAGGCGTGGTCGCTGTCACCGCCGATCAGGGTGTTGTCCAAGTCGAATAAAGCCAGGCGCATTGCAGTTACTCGCTGAAAAGTCTGTAAAAAGGCGTCCAGAATACGGTCTTTTCACAAGAGTGCACATAAGGTAAGAAGCCTCGTTGCCGCTGGAGGAAGCTTTGTGGAACAATGCGGTGATATGCGTTTGCGAGGTTGTTGCCGTGATCGACCCCGATGGTTTCCGTCCTAATGTCGGGATTATTCTCACGAATGATGCCGGACAGGTGCTATGGGCTCGCCGAATCAACCAAGATGCCTGGCAGTTTCCTCAAGGTGGGATCAACCCCGATGAAACCCCTGAAGACGCCTTGTACCGTGAGTTGAACGAAGAAGTCGGCCTTGAGCGCGAAGATGTGCAAATTCTGGCCTGTACCCGTGGCTGGTTGCGCTATCGTTTGCCGCAACGCCTGGTGCGTACCCACAGCCAACCGCTGTGTATCGGCCAGAAGCAGAAGTGGTTTCTCCTGCGCCTGATCTCCAATGAGCAGCGGGTGCGGATGGATTTGACCGGTAAACCGGAGTTCGATGGCTGGCGCTGGGTCAGTTATTGGTACCCGCTGGGCCAGGTGGTGACATTCAAGCGCGAGGTTTATCGTCGCGCTCTCAAAGAGCTTGCCCCGCGCCTTTTATCGCGCGACTGACGACGGAGTTCGACCCCGAGCCATGCTCAATACGCTGCGCAAGATCGTCCAGGAAGTTAACTCCGCCAAGGATCTCAAGGCGGCGTTGGGGATTATTGTGTTGCGCGTCAAGGAAGCCATGGGCAGCCAGGTCTGCTCGGTTTACCTGCTGGACCCCGAGACCAACCGTTTTGTGCTGATGGCCACGGAGGGCTTGAACAAGCGCTCCATCGGCAAAGTCAGCATGGCGCCCAATGAAGGTCTGGTGGGCCTGGTGGGGACGCGTGAAGAACCCCTGAACCTTGAAAATGCGGCCGATCACCCGCGTTATCGCTACTTTGCCGAAACCGGCGAAGAACGCTACGCCTCGTTCCTCGGTGCGCCGATCATTCACCACCGCCGCGTTGTCGGCGTGCTGGTCATCCAACAGAAAGAACGCCGTCAGTTCGACGAAGGTGAAGAAGCCTTCCTGGTGACCATGAGCGCGCAGCTCGCCGGGGTGATCGCCCACGCCGAGGCCACCGGCTCGATTCGCGGCCTGGGGCGCCAGGGCAAGGGCATCCAGGAAGCCAAGTTCGTCGGCGTGCCGGGTTCGCCGGGTGCCGCCGTGGGTACCGCCGTGGTCATGCTGCCACCGGCCGACCTCGACGTGGTGCCGGACAAGACCGTCGATGACATCGACGCTGAGATCAAACTGTTCAAGACCGCCCTGGAAGGCGTGCGCGCCGACATGCGCAACCTGTCGACCAAGCTGGCGACCCAGTTGCGCCCCGAAGAGCGTGCGCTGTTCGATGTCTACCAGATGATGCTGGACGACGCGTCCCTGGGCAACGAAGTCAAGACCGTGATCAAGACCGGCCAGTGGGCCCAGGGCGCACTGCGCCAGGTGGTCACCGATCACGTCAACCGTTTCGAAATGATGGACGACGCCTACCTGCGCGAGCGTGCCTCGGATGTACGCGACCTGGGTCGCCGTCTGCTCGCCTACCTGCAGGAAGACCGCACCACCAACCTGGTCTACCCCGACAACACCATCCTGATCAGCGAAGAACTGACCGCCACCATGCTCGGCGAAGTGCCTGAGGGCAAACTGGTGGGCCTGGTCTCGGTATTGGGTTCGGGTAACTCCCACGTGGCGATCCTGGCCCGTGCCATGGGCATCCCGACGGTGATGGGCCTGGTGGACCTGCCGTATTCCAAAGTGGATGGTATCGACATGATCGTCGATGGCCATCGCGGCGAAGTCTTCACCAACCCCAGCGAATTGCTGCGCAAGCAATACGCCGAAGTGGTCGAGGAAGAGAAACAGCTGGCGCTGGGCCTGGACTCCTTGCGCGAACTGCCGTGCGTGACCATCGACGGCCACCGTGTGCCACTGCTGGTCAACACCGGCCTGCTGGCCGATGTGGCCCGTGCGCAACAGCGCGGCGCGGAAGGGGTAGGGCTGTATCGCACCGAAGTGCCGTTCATGATCAACCAGCGTTTCCCGAGTGAGAAGGAGCAGCTGGCGATTTATCGCGAGCAACTGCAAGCCTTCCATCCGTTGCCGGTGACCATGCGCAGCCTGGATATCGGCGGCGACAAGTCACTGTCGTATTTCCCGATCAAGGAAGACAACCCCTTCCTCGGCTGGCGCGGTATTCGCGTCACCCTCGACCACCCTGAAATTTTCCTGGTGCAGACCCGCGCCATGCTCAAGGCCAGCGAAGGCCTGAACAACCTGCGTATCCTGCTGCCGATGATCTCCGGCACCCACGAGCTGGAAGAAGCCCTGCACCTGATCCACCGCGCCTGGGGCGAAGTGCGCGACGAAGGCGCCGACGTGCCGATGCCGCCGATCGGCGTGATGATCGAAATTCCGGCGGCGGTGTATCAGGCCAAGGAGCTGGCGCGGCAGGTGGACTTCCTGTCCGTGGGCTCCAACGACCTGACCCAGTACCTGTTGGCTGTGGACCGCAACAACCCACGGGTCGCCGACCTTTACGACTACCTGCACCCGGCCGTGCTGCAAGCGCTGCAACATGTCGTGCGCGACGCCCATGCCGAAGGCAAGCCGGTGAGTATCTGCGGGGAAATGGCCGGCGACCCGGCGGCGGCGGTGCTGTTGATGGCGATGGGCTTTGACAGCCTGTCGATGAACGCCACCAACTTGCCGAAAGTGAAGTGGATGCTGCGCCAGGTTGAATTGAGCATGGCCAAGGATTTGCTGGCCGAGCTGATGACCATCGACAACCCGCAGGTTATCCACAGCTCGCTGCAATTGGCGCTGAAGAATCTGGGGCTGACCCGAATGATCAATCCGGCTTCTGCGAAAACCCTTTAGACCTGCCAATGAACATCCAATTGTGGGAGGGGGCTTGCCCCCGATAGCAGTGTGTCAGTCAGAGTATCTGGTACTGATACACCGCAATCGGGGGCAAGCCCCCTCCCACAGTTGATTTTCAGTGTGTTCAGAAATTGAGCTCGACCTCGCCCAAGCGGCCACCCTGCGGCCCGAAACTGCGCTCCACCATCCGCCGCGTGCCGTCGGCATTCACAATCAGCGCCGTGCTCGCCCGTGTTCCGTAACTGGGGCTGGCGATAAATACGCTCGACAACAGGCTCTCCGTCGCCAGGCCGACGCCGGTATCCGGCAGCTCGGCGAACGGTGCGCTCTGCGGGTCGCTCAAGATATCCAGCAACGCTTGTGGCTGCGGATCGTCGAGGATGTCTGCAAGTGCGGCCCTGGCCTTGAGCAACTTCGGCCAGGGCGTATCCAGCCCGGCATTGGACAAACCGTACACGCCGGCCTTCAACCGCGTCGGCGTGGTCTCGTTGGCGTTGTAATGCCACAGTTGGTCCGGTGTGCCCACCAGCAGGTTGAACCCGGCGTATTCAATCGAGCGGCCATTAACATCGGCCAGATAGTCGTCAATCGACAGCGAACCACTGAGAAAACGCGCCACCAGTTCGCCACGGGATTTGCGTGACGGTGGCTGGTGCGGGTCGCGGATATTGGTCAACGCGGCAAAGCGCCCGTCGGCGTTAACCCCCAGCCAGGTGCCGCCCGCTTCCTGGTCGCGACCGGCATAGACCTGGGGTAGATCCGGCCATTGCGCCAGGGGCAGGCTGGGCCGGGCATAGAACTCATCGCGGTTGGCCGCGACGATCAGCGGCTGGGCATGGCCCGGCCGCCAGGCAAAGACAATCAGGCACATCGGGCGATCCCTTATGTGTTTTTCCTTACTCTACCCACACAACCGCAGGCGTTCCATCGCAACGAAGTTGGGCCGCGCACCTTCCATCCGTTAACATGCCGGGCCGTTGGGTGTGTATGTGAACTTCTTAATTTGATCTCGCAGCTGTAACGCAGGCTTAATCGCGCATCGGCATGGTCCGATGCGTCATGACTAAATGTTTAACGAGGAGTCGCAATGCTGCCTTACCCGCAGATCGATCCGGTGGCCCTGGCCATCGGTCCGCTGAAAATCCACTGGTACGGGTTGATGTACCTGATCGGCATCGGCGGTGCCTGGCTGCTGGCTTCCCGGCGCCTGAACCGTTTCGACCCGACCTGGACCAAGGAGAAGCTCTCCGACATGGTGTTCTGGATGTCGATGGGGGTAATCGTCGGCGGGCGCCTGGGGTATGTGCTGTTTTACGATTTGTCGGCGTATATCGCCAACCCGACGCTGATCTTCGAAGTGTGGAAGGGCGGCATGGCGTTCCATGGCGGCTTTGTCGGCGTGATGATCGCCGCCTGGTGGTTCGGCCGGCGCAACGGCAAGTCGTTCTTCCAGTTGATGGACTTCGTCGCACCGTTGGTGCCCATCGGCCTGGGCGCCGGGCGCATCGGTAACTTCATCAACGCCGAGCTGTGGGGCAAGCCCACCGACGTGCCGTGGGCCATGGTGTTCCCGCCGTTCAGCGACCCGGCGCAACTGCCGCGCCATCCGTCGCAGCTGTACCAATTCGCCCTGGAAGGTGTGGCACTGTTCCTCATCCTCTACCTCTTTTCACGTAAACCTCGCCCAACCATGGCGGTTTCCGGGATGTTCGCGCTGTTCTACGGGATCTTCCGCTTCATCGTCGAGTTCGTGCGGGTGCCGGATGCGCAGTTGGGCTACCTGGCGTGGGGCTGGCTGACCATGGGCCAGGTCCTCAGTATTCCGATGATCCTGGCGGGCCTGGGCCTGTTGTGGTGGGCGTACAACCGTGCGCAACCGCTGAAGAACGCCGCGCTTTAAATTCGAATGCCAGGACCAGGAGGTCCTGGCTTCAACGATACGGGTAATCACATGAAGCAATACCTCGAACTCCTGCACGACGTCGTGACCAATGGCCTGACCAAGGGCGATCGTACCGGCACCGGCACCAAGGCCGTGTTCGCCCGCCAGTATCGGCATAACCTGGCCGACGGCTTCCCGCTGCTGACCACCAAGAAGCTGCACTTCAAAAGCATTGCCAACGAGCTGATCTGGATGTTGAGCGGCAACACCAACATCAAGTGGCTCAACGAAAACGGCGTGCGCATCTGGGACGAATGGGCCACCGAAGACGGCGACCTGGGCCCGGTGTACGGCGAGCAGTGGACCGCCTGGCCCACCAAGGACGGCGGCACGATCAACCAGATCGACTACATGGTTCACACGCTCAAGACCAACCCCAACAGCCGCCGCATCCTGTTCCACGGCTGGAACGTCGAATACCTGCCGGACGAAACCAAGAGCCCCCAGGAAAATGCGCGTAACGGCAAGCAAGCGCTGCCACCGTGCCACCTGCTCTACCAGGCGTTCGTGCACGACGGCCACCTGTCGATGCAGCTGTACATCCGCAGCTCCGATGTCTTCCTCGGCCTGCCCTATAACACCGCCGCGCTGGCGTTGCTCACCCACATGCTGGCGCAGCAGTGCGACCTGATCCCCCACGAGATCATCGTCACCACCGGCGATACCCACGCCTACAGCAACCACATGGAACAGATCCGCACCCAGCTGGCGCGCACGCCGAAAAAGCTGCCGGAACTGGTGATCAAGCGTAAACCGGCATCGATTTACGACTACAAGTTCGAAGACTTCGAAATCGTTGGCTATGACGCGGATCCGAGCATCAAGGCTGAAGTCGCGATCTAAAGCCTGTCTCGGTAAAAGTGTGGGAGGGGGCAAGCCCCCTCCCACATTTTGATCTGTGTTCACTTGAGGCTAATGGCCGTGGCTTCTGCCCACGTGCGAGGGCTCGGCCTCGCTGGCCGCAATCCCTCCGCTGACTTCCAACTGCTGCAGGATTCCACACGGCTCCCCACCCCCGCAGCGCTGGCGCAGGTCCAGCAATTGCTCCTGCAACGCCAGCAGCCCATCGATCCGCGCTTTCACATGGTGGATATGCTCATCAATCAACGCATTCACGCTTTCGCACTGGTCCTGGGGGCTGTCGCGCAGGCTGAGCAGGCTGCGGATTTCTTCCAGTGTCATGTCGAGGCTGCGGCAGTTGCGGATAAAGATCAGCCGCTCGGTATGCGCCTGGGTGTACACGCGGTAGTTGCCGTCCGTGCGTGCGGGGGGTGGCAGCAGGCCTTCCTTCTCGTAATAACGGATGGTTTCCACCGGGCAGTCGGTGAGTTTGGCCAGTTCGCCGATCTTCATCGCAGCAATCTCCAAATGGGTGCTTGACCCTATAGTGGCTACAGGGTCTTTACTTGGCAACAGGCACCTTTCCGGACGCGACACCATGAGCGATTCCCTCCACACCCCGCACAAGCACGACCACGATCACAGCGAGCACACGCTCAAGCCGGTACATGACCACGGCGGCGCCTGCTGTTCCGGCGCTCCGGCACCTGCGCGGGTGCAACTGAGCGACGCTCCCACCGCCGGCTCGCGCCTGAGCACCTTTCGCATCGAAGCGATGGACTGCCCTACCGAACAGACGCTGATCCAGAACAAACTGGGCAAGCTTGCCGGCGTGCAGCAGTTGGACTTCAACCTGATCAACCGCATCCTCGGCGTCACCCACGATTTGCCGAGCACTGCGCCGATCATCGACGCGATCAAATCCATCGGCATGCAGGCCGACCCGATTGAAGAAGGCACGCCTGCCGCCGCCCCGCCTGCCAAGAAGCACTGGTGGCCGCTGGCTGTGTCGGGCGTGGGCGCGTTGGGCGCCGAGGTCCTGCATTTCAGCGGCATTGCACCGACCTGGGTGATCGCCATTGTGGCGCTGGTGTCGATCCTCAGCGGTGGCCTCACCACCTACAAAAAGGGCTGGATTGCCCTGAAAAACCTCAACCTGAACATCAACGCACTGATGAGTATCGCCGTGACCGGCGCGGTGCTGATTGGCCAGTGGCCGGAAGCGGCGATGGTGATGTTCCTGTTTACGGTGGCCGAGTTGATCGAAGCCAAGTCACTGGACCGTGCGCGCAATGCCATCAGCGGCTTGATGCAGATGACCCCGGAACAGGCCACGGTGCGGCAGGCTGATGGTTCCTGGATGGAGCAGGAGGTCAAAAGCATTGATCTTGGCGCCATTGTGCGGGTCAAGCCCGGCGAGCGCATTGGCCTGGACGGCGAGGTGACTGCTGGTCAATCCACTATCGACCAGGCACCGATCACCGGTGAAAGCCTGCCGATTGAGAAGACCGTGGGCGATAAAGTCTTCGCCGGTACGATCAACCAGGCCGGCTCCCTGGAATACAAAGTGACCGCAGCGGCCAACAACTCCACTCTGGCGCGGATCATCCACGCGGTGGAGCAGGCCCAGGGCGCCCGGGCACCGACCCAGCGTTTTGTCGACAGCTTCTCGAAAATCTACACCCCGGCGGTGTTCCTGTTTGCCCTGGGCGTGGCCGTCATCCCGCCGCTGTTCATGGCGGGCGTCTGGTTCGACTGGATCTACCGCGCCCTGGTGTTGCTGGTGGTCGCGTGCCCGTGCGCCCTGGTGATCTCCACCCCGGTGACCATCGTCAGCGGCCTTGCGGCGGCGGCGCGCAAAGGCATCCTGATCAAGGGCGGCGTGTACCTGGAGGGCGGTTACAAGCTCGACTACCTGGCCCTGGACAAGACCGGCACCATCACCCACGGCAAGCCGGTGCAAACCGACTATGTGCCGCTGTTCGACACCGTGCAGGACAGCGCGCCGGCCCTGGCCGCGAGTCTGGCGGGGCGTTCCGACCACCCGGTGTCCCTGGCCATCGCCAACGCGGCGGTGGATAAAAACCTGCCGTCCCACGTTGTGGATAACTTCGAGGCATTGCCCGGGCGTGGTGTGCGCGGTGACATCAACGGCGAAACCTACCATCTGGGCAACCACCGTCTGGTGGAAGACCTCGGGCTGTGCTCGCCGGCGCTGGAGGAGAAACTCTTCGCCCTGGAAAAACAGGGCAAGTCCGTGGTGTTGCTGCTCGACAAGTCCGGCCCACTGGCCTTGTTCGCGGTGGCCGACACCGTCAAGGACAGCAGCCGCGAAGCCATCCGGCAACTGCACGACCTGGGCGTCAAGACCTTGATGCTGACCGGCGATAACACCCACACCGCCCAGGCGATTGCGGCTCAGGTCGGTATCGATCAGGCCCGAGGCGACTTGTTGCCCACCGATAAGCTGCAAGCGATTGAAACGCTCTACGGCCAGGGCTACCGCGTCGGCATGGTCGGCGACGGCATCAACGACGCCCCGGCCCTGGCCCGCGCCGAAATCGGCTTCGCCATGGCTGCGGCGGGCACCGACACCGCGATCGAGACCGCCGACGTGGCATTGATGGACGATGACCTGCGCAAGATTCCCGCATTCATCCGGCTCTCCAGGCAAACGTCGAGTATCCTCAAGCAGAACATCGCCCTGGCGCTGGTGATCAAGGCGATTTTCCTGGCGGTCACGTTCCTGGGCATGGCGACCATGTGGATGGCGGTGTTCGCCGACATGGGCGTCAGCCTGCTGGTGGTGTTCAATGGCCTGCGCCTGTTGCGCAAATAGACGATGAGAGGGCGGTGTGCTGAGTGCTGAGCTGAAGGCGTTTTACAAGGTCGCCCGCCTGGGCAGCATCACCCAGGCGGCGAAAAAACTCGGCCTGAGCCAGCCCACGGTCACCACCCAGATTCGCAACCTGGAAAGCCAATACGGCGTTGAACTGTTCTACCGTGGCGGTCGCCGTCTGACGGTGAGCGATGAGGGCGCGCGGCTGTTGCCGATGGTCAAGGCGCTGTTGCAGCAGGAAGCGGATATCGAGTTTTTCCTGCGTAACAATGGCCAGGTTCAAGGCGCGCTGAGGATCGCCGCGACGGCGCCGTACTACATCCTCGATCTGGTCAAAGCCTTTCGCGAACGCCTGCCGCAAGTGGAAGTGTCGGTGGAAATCGGCAACTCCCAGCAGGTGCTCGAAGCGCTGGACGACTACCGTGTCGACGTCGCCGCCTCGTCGCAACTGCTGGAGGACGCGCGCCTGGTGCGTCGTGTGCTCGGCACTGATCCTCTGGTATTGGCGGTGCATCGCAACCATCCGTTGGCCAGGCTTGATCATGTGCCGTTGACTGCGCTGGCCGGGCATACGCTGCTGATGCGTGAAGCGGGGTCCACCACCCGCAGGCTGACGGAAGACATGCTTCAGGGCGCTGGCGTCAGCTACGGGCCGCTGCTGGAAATCGGCAGTCGTGAGTCGATCCGCGAGGCGGTGCTGCGCAATATCGGCATCAGCATCATTGCGCGGCAGGAAGTGCCCCATGATCCGCAGCTGAAGGTGCTGACCCTTGAGAATGCGCCGCAGATTCCGGAGTATCTGTACTGCCTCAAGGAGCGCAAAGGTGCGCGGCTGCCGGCGGCTTTCCTTGGCCTTGCCCAGGAAATGTCGCCAATTTGATCGTTCCCACGCTCCGCGTGGTAACGCCTCCCGGGACGCTCCGCGTCCCGCTTGATCATGCTCACCTCCAAGAGCCCAACCCAAATCCACCAATACCCCTATCACGCCCTTTTGCCCTTCTGCCACATCAGCGAAGTATTCCCCCCCTAGCATGGCCTTCATCCGATCGATGAGGCGCCACCATGAACACAGCCCTGACCCACCCCGGCGCACCGATGAAGGTGCGCGGTCTCCAGAAACGCTTCGGCGCCTTTACCGCGCTCGATAACGTGTCGCTGGATGTCGCCGCCGGCGAGCTGGTGTGCCTGCTGGGCCCGTCCGGCTGCGGCAAGACCACCATGCTGCGCTGCATTGCCGGCCTTGAGCACCAGGACAGCGGCGAAATTTACCTGGGTGACCGCGATGTTTCCCGGCTGCCGCCCCAGGCGCGGGACTACGGCATCCTGTTCCAGTCCTACGCGCTGTTTCCCAACCTGACCGTAGAAGCGAACATCGGCTACGGCCTTACCGGCAGCGGTCGCGATGAGGTGCGCAAGCGTGTCGGGCAGATGCTTGAGCTGGTCGGCCTGCTCGGCAGCGAAAAGAAATACCCCGGCCAATTGTCCGGCGGGCAACAGCAGCGGGTAGCCCTGGCGCGTGCCCTGGCGCCGGCACCTTCGTTATTGCTGCTGGATGAACCGATGTCGGCCCTCGACGCCCAGGTTCGCGAGCATCTGTGCACCGAACTGCGCCAACTGCAACGACGCCTGGGCATCACCACGCTGATGGTTACCCACAATCAGGACGAAGCCATGCTGATGGCCGACCGTATCGCCGTGATGAACAACGGCAAGGTCGAGCAATACGCGACGCCCCAGGACATCTACGACCGCCCGGCCACGCCGTTCGTGGCGGAATTTGTCGGCCAGGGCAATTGGTTGCCGTTCAGCCGCAACAGCGCCAGCCACGCCCAGGTCGGTGGGCTGAACATGCGCCTGGCCGACGACGCCGGCATGGCCACCTCCGGTCGCCTGTTCTGCCGGCCGGAAGCCATCAGCGTGAATCCGCCGGTGCATGAAGAAAACCTGTTTGCGGCCAAGGTGCGCGAGATCACGTTTCTGGGCAACCGCTGCCGCATGAGCTTCGAACTGGCGCAGCTGCCGGGCCACGCGTTGCTGGCCGAACTTGCGCCACACGACATGCCGCGCCTGGGCAGCCAGGATATCTGGGTGGCGTTGCCGCCGCGCAGCCTGCAGGTGTTTGCCTGAGATGGCTGCGATCATGAGCGTGCCGCTGCCGCGTCAAGCGGCCCGCGCCGGGTGGGGTGACCGCCTCTTCGTGGTCGGCGGCAAATGGCTCTGGCTGGGCCTGTTGGTGGTGGCGGTGCTGCTGCCGCTGCTGGCGATCTTCTGGCGTGGCTTCAGCAGCGAAGCCGGGCAGGGCGGCGGCCTGATCGCCGCACGTGAATTGCTGACCAGCGCTAATTTCCACTGGTTGCTGGGCAATAGCCTGAAAGTCTCCCTGAGCGTAGCCGCCATCGTCGTACCGTTGGCCTATCTGTTTGCCTACGCGCTGCAACGCACCTTGATCCCCGGCAAGGTGATCTGGCGCGGCGTGTCGCTGCTGCCGTTGATGGCGCCCTCGATGTTGCCGGGCATCGCGCTGGTGTACCTGTTCGGCAACCAGGGGCTGTTGCGTGGGTTGCTCTCGGACAATATCTACGGCTTCTGGGGCATTGTCCTGGGCGAAGTGATTTACACCTTCCCACACGCCCTGATGATTCTGCTGTCCGCATTGTCGCTGGCGGATGCGCGCTTGTTCGACGCGGCCTCCAGCATGGGCGCCAGCCCCGCCCGGGCGTTTCGCAGCATCACCTGGCCGGCCACGCGCCAGGCGGTGTTCGCGGCGTTTTGCCTGGTGTTCACGTTGACGATCACCGACTTTGGCGTGCCGGTGGTGGTCGGCGGCGACTACCAGGTGCTGGCCCTGGAAGCCTACAAGGCCGTGGTCGGTCAGCAACAATTCGGGCGCGGCGCGTTGATCGGCATGGTGCTGCTGTTGCCGGCGCTGTTCAGCTTTGGCGTGGATGCGTGGTTGCGCCGCCGTCACGGTGATGCCATGAGCGGCCGTGCCCAGGTCTTTCAGCCGCTGCCGTCGCGTTCAAGGGATGGCTGCTACCTGGCCATCGTGCTGCTGATCTGCGCGGCGCTGCTGCTGGTGTTCGGCATGGCGGTGTATTCCTCGCTGGTCAAATTCTGGCCCTATAACCTGTCGCTGTCGCTCAACCACTATCAGTTCGAAGACACCGCCGGCGGCGGTTGGCTGGCCTATCGCAACAGCCTGACCATGGCGCTGTGCACGGCGCTGATCGGCAGTGTGCTGATCTTCACCGGTGCCTATTTGATGGAAAAAACCAAGGGCCAAAAGGGCCTGAACCTGGCCCTGCGTCTGCTCAGCTTTGTGCCGATGGCCGTGCCGGGCCTAGTGCTTGGCCTGGGCTATGTGTTCTTTTTCAACCTCGGCGGCAACCCGCTGCATGTGTTCTACGGCAGCATGGCACTGCTGGTGGTGTGCACCATTGCTCACTACCTGACCACCGCACAAATGACCGCCACCACCGCACTGCGCCAACTGGACGCCGAATTCGAAGCCGCCGCGTTGTCCCTTAAGGCGCCGCTCTACCGCCATTACCTGAAAGTGACGGTGCCGATCTGCCTGCCCGCGCTGCTGGATATTCTGCGTTACCTGTTCGTGTCGGCAATGACCACCGTCTCCGCTGCGATCTTTCTCTACAGCCCCGACACCATCCTCGCCGCCGTCGCCGTGTTGAACATGGACGACGCCGGCAATGTGGGCGGTGCGGCGGCCATGTCGACCCTGATTCTGTTCACCTCAGGCAGCGTTTCGTTGCTGCTGGCGTGGGCTTCACGTGGCGCCTTGCGCCGCTCCCAAGCCTGGCGCCAGACCGCGCCCGGGCAATGATCCTTCAAAGGAGGTATTCCATGTTCAAGCCCCTGGCGCTGGTCGCTGCCGTACTCACTGCATTCAGCCTGAATGCCTTCGCCAAGACTGAGCTGACCGTGTACACGGCCCTCGAAGCCGAACAGTTGAAGACCTACAAAAAGGCCTTCGAACAGGCCAACCCCGACATCGAGATCAAGTGGGTGCGCGACTCCACCGGCATCATCACCGCCAAACTGCTGGCCGAGAAAGACCGCCCGCAGGCTGACGTGGTCTGGGGCCTGGCCGCCTCCAGCCTGGCGATACTTGACCAGCAAGGCATGCTCGATACCTATGCCCCGAAAGACTTGGACAAGATCGGCAAAAACTACCGCGACGCCGCCAACCCGCCGGCCTGGGTCGGCATGGACGTGTGGGCCGCCACCATCTGCTTCAACACCGTCGAAGCCGAAAAGCAGGGCCTCACCAAGCCGGTGAGCTGGCAGGACCTGACCAAGCCTGAGTACAAGGGCAAGATCGTGATGCCCAACCCGGCCTCCTCCGGCACCGGCTTCCTGGACGTGAGCGCCTGGTTGCAGACCTTCGGCGAGAAGCAGGGCTGGCAATACATGGACGACCTGCACCAGAACATCGGCCAGTACGTGCACTCCGGCTCCAAGCCGTGCAAGTTGGCGGCATCCGGTGAGTTCCCGATCGGGATTTCGTTTGAATACCCGGCCGTGCAGTTGAAGCGCCAGGGCGCACCGCTGGACATCATCCTGCCCAAAGAGGGCCTGGGCTGGGACATCGAAGCCACCGCGGTGATCAAGGGCACGACCCATGCCGAGGCTGCGAAAAAACTGGCGGACTTCTCTGCAAGCCCGGCGGCGATGGAGTTGTACAAGGACAATTTCGCCGTGCTCGCCCAACCGGGGATCGCCAAACCGCAGACTGAATTGCCCGCCGATTACGAGCAGCGGTTGATCAAGAACGACTTTGTGTGGGCGTCGAAGCATCGCGACAGCATTCTGGCTGAGTGGCGCAAGCGTTATGACGGGAAGTCGGAAAAGCAGTAACCGATCGTTCCCACGCTCCGCGTGGTAACGCCGCTCTGGACGCTCCGCGTCCGCTCTTGAACGTCGTGACGCAGAGCGTCACTGGATGAGTTCCCACGCGGAGCGTGGGAACGAGAGGACGGTATGAGTAGTGATCTGTTAATTGTCGGCGCCGGCATCCTCGGCCTCTCCCATGCCTACGCCGCCGCCAAGCGCGGCCTCAAGGTCAAGGTCTTCGAACGCAGCGCCACGCCCCTGGGCGCCTCGGTGCGTAACTTCGGCCAGGCGCTGGTCACCGGCCAACCGCCGGGGCCGATGCTCGACCTGGCAAGGGAAAGCCGCGCTATCTGGGGGCATTGGGCGCAGGTGGCCGGCCTTGCGCTCAAGCGCAATGGCTCCTACCTGTTTGCCCGTACCGAAGCCGAAGCGCATCTGCTCGAAGCCTTTTGCCGCGGGCGTGCCCGCGAGCACGGCTACAACGTCGAGCTGCTGCAAGGCGCGGCCTTGAATGACCTGTACGCCGGCCAGTTCCGCCATCACCGCGCCGCGCTGCATGGCAGGGACGACCAGCAACTCTATTCACGCGAAGCGATTCCGGCGCTGATCAACTACCTGGCGCAAGCGCTGAACGTGGAGTTTCACTTTTCCACCCTGGTGCATGACGTCGAGCCGGGCCAGTTGCACAGCACGGCGGGGCGTTTTCGCGGCGAGCAGATCATTGTGTGTTCCGGTCACGACTACCAGACCCTGCTGGCCGATTCGATGGCCGCACTCAACCCGCAAGTCTGCCGCCTGCAAATGCTGCGGGCACGGCCGGCGCATGACCTGAACCTGCAACATGCCTTGCTGACCGGCCTCAGTTGCGTGCATTACGGTGCGTTTGCCGACTTGCCCGAGGCCGCCGCGGTACAGGCGCAGATCCTGCGCGAAACGCCGTACTTGCAGGCGCACGGGATTCACCTGCTGATCAGCCCCACGCCCCATGGCGAGTTGATCATCGGCGACTCCCATGATTACGGCAGCGATGCATCGCCCTTCAACGCCGAACAGGTCGATGACTGGCTGATCGAACTGGCCGAGCAGACCCTGGGCTGCAAGATCCAGGTGGTGGAGCGTTGGCAGGGTGTGTATGGCTCGCGTGGGCCCGCGCCGTTTTCATTTGTCCAGGCGGCTGCGGGCATCAGCGCCGCGTTGATGCATACCGGTGTGGGCATGAGCGTTGGCCCGGCGATGGCCGAGCGAAATATCACCACAGTGTGGGGGCCTGAGTGATGACTCGGGAGCGCTTGCTTGCCGAGCTGTTCGGCCTGTACGAACGCCATGGCACGGTGGATTACATCGGCGAGCCGGTGTCGCAGATCGAGCACATGTCCCAGGCTGCGCAGCTCGCGATGGCCGAAGGCTTTGACGATGAAGTGGTGCTGGCGGCGTTCTTCCACGATATCGGCCACCTCTGTGGTCAGGGTGGCGAGGGCATGGGTGGGTATGGCGTGCTCAGCCATGAGCGGCTTGGCGCAGATTACCTGCGCCGTGCAGGCTTCAGCGAACGCATGGCGAGGTTGGTGGAATATCACGTACAAGCCAAGCGTTACCTGACCTTCAAGCAGCCGGACTATTACGCACAGTTGAGCGAGGCCAGCCGCCGCACGCTGGCGTATCAGGGCGGTGTGATGACTGCGCAGCAAGCACAGGCGTTCGAGCAGGACCCGCTCTGTCACATCAGCCTGCGCATGCGCCATTGGGACGAACAGGCCAAGCAGATGCACGTCTCGTTGTTGGACCTTGAAGTGCTCAAGGCCAAGGCCCTGCGACTATTGGCCGATCAGGACGCGTCCAGCCGCTGAGCCAGCGCCTGGATTTGCGCCTGACGCTCGGCCTGGCTCAACTTGGGGTGTGGGTTGAGCGACGACCATTGCGGATAGGCGCGGGCCCTGTTCAACGCGTCCGGCAGCTTGCCTTCGCGCCAGGTCTTGTCCTGGGGCGTGTCGACTTTGATGCTGTGCATGGCCGCATGGCCGCGCAGGTTCAAGGCCTTGACCAACTGGCGCTGGCGCAGGGCGAGCAGGCGCAGCA
>NZ_CVTX01000170.1:3269-5683 GCF_900005715.1 Pseudomonas sp. 34 E 7 | reverse complement strand
TTGTTGGCCTCAGGACAATCCTGGTTGGCAAAGGGGCAGGAGCAAAGGCTGTGCCAGAATATAACCAGCTGATATTTATAGAGTTTAAAAAATATAGTGTTCATTTAAATGACATGTCTATGCTGACATGTCGAAAACATGAACATGGAGCCCGCTTATGAGCGCTGCGATCAGTGCGCAAGACCTCGACTACCTGACGGCGCTGGGCCCCGCGGCGCTGAACGATGGCCCGGTCGCCGCGTTGGAAGAGGCGTGGCAGGCCTGCCTGCGCGGCCAGGTGCAACGCCCGCGCGAGGTGCGTCAATTGATCTGGGACTCCTGGCGGCGCAGCCTCCAGGCCGGTATCGATCCGGCCGACAACGCGTACCGCTTCGTCGCCGCCGACCGCCTGACGGCCACGCTGGCCAGCCATCGCGTGCTGATCGACGCCGCCGCGCAAGTCATGCAGGGCTTGCTGGCGTACAACCCGCGCGGGCATATCAACCTCACCGATGCCGAGGGCACCACCTTGCATTTCTGCGGGCTGGATATCACTCCCGTGGGCAGTCGACTGCTCGAATCGGTGCAGGGCACCAACTGTACCGGCCTGGCGCTGGCTGAAGATCATCTGGTGTATGTGCTGGCCGAAGAAAACTTCGCGGTCGGCCTGCGTCAACGCCGCATGCACTGCGCCGCCGCGCCGATCAAGAACGCCCAGGGCCAGACCCTGGCCGTGCTGACGCTCACCGCCGAACCCGGCTGGTTTCACTTTCATACCCTGGGCACCGTGCAGGCGGCCGCTGAAGCCGTGTCGCGGCAAATGGCGCTGCAGGCGTTGCTGGAGGAACAGCAAACCGTGCTCGAAGTGCTCAACGAAGGCCTCGTGGTGGTGGATGAACGCGGCTGCATCAAGGCGCTCAACCGCTATGCCCGCCAGCTGTTCGGGGTGGGGCTGGAGCTGATTGGCAGTCCCTTCCAGCGCCTGGGCCGCAGTGAATTGAGCGAGGTGCTGGGAGAGGCTGTGCGCGACCTGGATTGCACATTCCACCTGCATGACCGCAGCCAACTCGCCTGCCTGGTCTCGGTGTGCCCACTGGAGCAGGGCGGGGTGATCGTGTCGCTGCGCGAAAACCGGCGCATCCGTGAAATCACCCGGCGCATTGTCGGCACCCAGGCGCGGTATACCTTCGACACCCTCCAGGGCAGCTCGCGGGCGATCCAGGACGCGCTGCGCCTGGGGCGCATCGCCAGCCGCAGTGATTCCACCACGCTGATTCTCGGGGAAAGCGGCACCGGCAAGGAGTTGTTCGCCCAGGCTATCCATAACGCCAGCGAGCGTTGCCAAGGCCCCTTCGTGGCGGTCAACTGCGGTGCGATACCACGGGACCTGGTGCAGAGTGAACTGTTCGGGCATGTCGAGGGCGCGTTCACCGGCTCGGCCCGTGGCGGCTCGGCGGGCAAGTTCGAGCTGGCCGATGGCGGCACCATCTTCCTGGATGAGATTGGCGACATGTCCTTCGACGCACAGGTCAGCCTGTTGCGGGTGTTGCAGGAAGGTGAAGTCGCGCGGGTCGGCGCAAAAAGCGCACGCCAGGTGGATGTGCGCATCATCGCCGCCACCCACCGCAATCTCAGCCAGGCAGTGGCCGACGGCGCGTTTCGTGAAGATCTTTATTACCGCCTGAATGTGCTGAACCTGACGGTGCCGCCGCTGCGGATGCGCCGCGAAGACATCCCGCTGCTGGCGCGGCACTTCCTCAAGCGCTGCGCGCGCTCGTTGCGTAAAACGGTGCAGGGCTTCGCGCCGGACGCGCTGGCCTTGCTTTGCGCCCATGCCTGGCCGGGTAACGTGCGCGAACTGGAAAACGCCATCGAACGGGCAACCAACCTGGCCATGGGCGAGTTGATCCAGCCGGGCGACTTGCCGTTGGACAGCAAGCCCCGTGCCCTGGCCCAGGGCTATGCGCCGCAACCCACCCAGGACCTGAGCAGCCACGAAATGCATGCCATCGTCGCCGCGCTGAAAAGCACCGGTGGCAATATCCGCCTGGCCGCCCGGCAGTTGAACGTGTCCCGGGGCGGGCTGTACAACAAGATGACTCGGTTCGGGTTGAATGCCGGGGATTTTCGCAGGCCGGTGGGCGGTTACTAATGTGGGAGGGGGCTTGCCCCCGATGGCGATGTGTCAGTCACTGATGTACTCACTGACTCTCCCTCATCGGGGGCAAGCCCCCTCCCACATTTGGATCGCGGATCGGCAAAAGATACCGGTCGGCTCTAAGGCCGCCGCGCTTTTGCTTTTGATCTCAGGCGCCCCGTTAAACCACGCTGGCCGAACGCGGGCTTGAATCCGTGGGTAACCCGGCAGGACGCCGGGTTAGCCGCACTGGGCCATGGATGGCCCATTGCGGCGGCCCACGGATTCAAGCCTGCGT
>NZ_CVTX01000170.1:0-3219 GCF_900005715.1 Pseudomonas sp. 34 E 7 | reverse complement strand
AAGAGCCCTTTGGTTACTTTGGGGCTTTTCCAAAGTGACCCGCCGTCAGGGCGGAACCCTAAGCAGCCGTTACCGCAGAAACGGATATGTACTCAACCCAATCCACCATCCTGGTCGGCCCTGAGGCCGCCATCGGGGGCAAGTCGAATCGTCGCACCGCCCCTCCCACATTTGGACCGGGGCCGTCACAAGATACCGGTCGGCTCCAAGGCCGCCATCGGGAGCAAGCGCCACATTCGCCGTCCATGCCTCAGGCGCCCATATTTTCCGAGGTAACAATGTGCGGCGCAATATGCACCCGATGCCGCATTGCATCGAACCCCTCGGCGCTCTGCAATTGCACCAGCAACTCCACCAGGGCCACCGCCGTCTGGCGCGGCTGCGAATCCATCACCACATCGATCAACCCGCGGCTCAGCGCCTGGCGCGACAACTCGGTGGACTCCTGCAGGATGCAGCACAACGCCGGGCGCTTGGGCAGTTGCCCCAGGGCGTTGATCACGCCGTCACCGCCACCGCCCACCACGCACAACCCGCGCAGGTCGGTGTGGCGGCTGAGCAGGTCGAGGGTGGCTTCTTCGGTGATGTCGCAGTTGTCCAGATTGATCAGCGGTTCCAGCGGCTTGAGCCCCGGCGCGTGTTCGGCCAGGTAGCTGTGCAAGCCTTCGACCCGCGCCTGGTGGCCGAGAAAGCGATGGCCACCCAGCAGAATGCCCACGCTGCCCTTGCGCGCACCGCACGTGCGCGCCAGCAGCCAGCCCATGGTGCGTCCGACGACGTGATTGTCCTGGCCCACATACGGTTCCCGGGCTTGCTCATGAATATCCGAAAGCAATGCCACTACCGGCACGCCGGCTTCGCGGATTTGCGCAAGGCAGGCATTGATCAGCGGATGGGCGAAGCTGACCACCGCCAGGGCATCGCACTGCACGGCCAGTTGCTCGATCTGCGCGACGATGGCGCTGGGCGTGCGGTCATTGATGTAGTCGAACTGGCAGGTCAGGTTGGCCGTGGCGTGATGCTGCGCCGCGTCGCCGATGGACTGGGCCAGGTTGGCATAGAACGCCTGGGCGGTGCCCAGCAGGAGAATGCCGAAGCGGTAGGTCGGGCGCCGTTCGCGAATGCGCTGGCCGATCAGCCGCGCGGCAAAATAACCGACGGCTTCGGCAGCCTGGAACACCTGTTCGGCGGTTTGTGGATTGACCGGTGCGCGGGCGTTCAACACGCGGTCGACGGTGGCCACACTGAGGCCGGCATGGGCGGCAACCGTGGCGATGGTCGGGCGTTTATGGTTGGTCATGGCGAGCCCCTTGAGCGTCTTGATAGAAAACTATCAAGCCCCGCTGGGCCTGGATGATAGCTTGATAGGGAATGGATTCAAGGCCTTGAGGGTGATTTAGCCGCGCTCTATGGTTGGTTTCGCAAAGCACCTGAAACCCTACTCTTGCGGAGAACAATAACAATGCCTGAATACACCGCTCACCGCGCCCGACGCGACTACAGCCTGACCGGCCCCGAGGCCGCCCGCGCCGCCGAAAAAGGCCTGGTCTCGGCGCGCTGGTACCAGTCGCCGGTCCCGCGCAAACGCATGAAGGAACTGATGCAGCGCCGCGACGGCCCGGCGCTGGTCGACACGGCCATCTGGTTCGCGGCGTTGTTCGCAACCGGCTTTGGCGGCTACTGGTTCTGGGGCTCCTGGGCCTGTGTGCCGTTCTTCCTGGCCTATGGTGTGCTCTATGGCACCGCCTCCAACCCGCGCTGGCACGAAACCGGCCATGGCACGGCGTTCAAGACCCGCTGGATGAATGACGCGCTGTACCAGGTGGCATGCTTCATGTGCATTTTCGAGCCCCATGTGTGGCGCTGGAGCCATGCCCGGCATCACACCGACACCATCGTCGTCGGCCGCGACCCGGAGATCGTCGAACCGCGCCCGCCGAGCTTTTTGATGATGTTCCTGAGCCTGTTCAATCTGCCCCTGGCGTGGAAGACCTTCAGTGGCGTGGCGCGCCATGCCATCGGCCGGATGAGTGCCCAGGAACAGGATTTCATCCCCGAATCCGAATGGCCCAAAGTGTTTCGCGCCGCGCGCATCTGGGTTGGCCTCTATGGGCTGGTCATCGGCAGCGCCTTGTATTTGCACAGCTGGTTGCCGCTGATACTGGTGGGCTTGCCGAGCATCTATGGCGCCTGGCTCGGCTACCTGTTCGGCCTAACCCAGCACGTGGGCCTGGCCGAAGACGTGCTCGACCACCGCAGCAACTGCCGCACGATCTACATGAACCGCGTGCTGCGCTTTATCTACATGAACATGAACTACCACCTCGAGCACCACATGTACCCGATGGTGCCGTTCCACGCACTGGCGCAATTGCACGAAGAGATCCGTCGCGACTGCCCGCCGCCTTACGCCAATCTGTGGGAGGCCTACAAGGAGATCCTCCCGACGGTCTGGAAGCAGCGCAGCGACCCGACCTATTTCGTCCAGCGTCCGATCCGACGGCAGCCTGAATCAGCCCCTGCCTCCGTGCACGCAGAAGTTTCGGCCGGCTGAAGTTCGTTTCCTTTTAATAAGAGATAAAAACCATGAACGATCAATGGATCGACGTCTGCGCCGTGGGCGACATAGACGAGGAAGACGTGCTGCGCTTCGACCATGGGGCGCACACCTATGCGGTATTTCGCTCGGCCGAGAATGAGTTTTTCGCCACCGCCGGCCTGTGCACCCATGAAAAAATTCACCTGGCCGACGGCCTGGTCATGGACCATGTGATCGAGTGCCCCAAGCACAATGGGCGCTTCGACTACCGCTCTGGCAAGGCCCTGGGCGCGCCAGTGTGCGTCAATCTGCAAACCTACCCGGTACGGGTCGAAGCGGGGCGGGTGCTGCTCGCCGTCACGGCGTGACGATGGACGCGCCCCTGATTATCGTCGGCGCCGGCCATGCCGGTGGCCGTGCGGCGTTGACCCTGCGCGAAGAGGGTTACAGCGGTCGGCTGATCCTGATCGGCGACGAACCCCACGTGCCCTACGAACGACCGCCCCTGTCCAAGGGCCTGTTGCAAGGCAGCCAGGACCTGGCCGGCTGCAGCTTGTGCGACAGCACACGCCTGGCCGAGCTGGGTATCGAGCATCTGGCGGGCAACGCGGTCAGTCGGCTGGCGCCATTGCAGCATCGGCTGCAGTTGGCCGATGGCCAGTGGCTGCCCTACCACGGAT
>NZ_CVTX01000161.1:23228-28843 GCF_900005715.1 Pseudomonas sp. 34 E 7 | reverse complement strand
CCCGGCGCTGCCAACGGCCGTGGTCGGTGCAGAGCCCATCCCGCTGTATCGCCTGGAGGTGCCGGTGTACTCGGTGGTGGTCCCGGCCGCACAAATCATGACCCGGATGGCCCTCGGCACCTTTCATGAGCGCCAGGGCGAGCAAAGCCTGCTCACTGAAACGGGCGCGGTTGCGGCCGGCTGGGCGCGTGCCTATGGCGGGGATCTGAACAAGAGCTGGTCGGGCACCGTGTTGCCAAGCTTCGACGGCAGCGTCAAGGGCTATCAGGTAGGGCATGACCTCTACGCTGGGCAAACCGGCGGCGGGCAACTGCAACGTGTCGGCCTGTTCATCGGGCAGAGTCGCTTGCGCGGCGACGTGAAAGGGTTCGCCGAAGGCTTTCAGGACCGGCGCTCCGGGCGGATCAAACTCGACGGTGATAACTTTGGCGCCTACTGGACGCTGACCGACCCCAAGGGTTGGTACATCGACCTGGTGGCCATGGGCACACGCCTGGACGGCGACAACACGTCCGACCGCGGCGTAAAGGTGAACACCAAGGGCGATGCCCTGGCACTCTCCGCTGAAGCGGGTTATCCCATCAGCGTTTCCGAACATTGGGTGATGGAGCCCCAGCTCCAGATGATCCGCCAGACCATCGACCTGGACAGCCAGCATGACGGTATTTCCAAGGTGTCGTTCGACTCCCAGGCCTACTGGACCGGACGTCTGGGTGCCCGCGTCAAGGGTCGCTATCGGGTGGGCAATATGCCCGTCGAACCTTATGTGCGCGTCAACGCCTGGCGCACGTTCGGCGGCAGCGACACGGTGACTTACGACGATGTGGACCGCATCAAGAGCGATCACAAGTCGTCCACCGCCGATGTCGGCGTAGGGGTCGTCGCCCACTTGTCGCCGGCGGTGAGTGTTTACCTGGCGGCGGACTACACCACTGATATGGACGGTAATGCCCAGAAGGGTGTGGGCGGCAACGCCGGGGTACGCCTGAGCTGGTGAACGGCAGGAGGCCTGGTCAATACAGGCCTCCACGTCAACGCAGGGCCGGGCGCACGCTTAAAAACCACGCCCTCCTGCTCGCTGCAGGACCGGCGTGTGCGCCTGCTTGAGGTCTTCACGCAGCCCGGCGATGAGGTTGCAAATGGCGCGACTGCTGTCGAGTTTGTCGGCGCTGATGCCTTTGACCTCCAACTCCACGCGATCACGGTCGCGGTCGTCGTACACCTTGATCGTCAGCGACGCATCTTCGGCTTTGGTGCACTCACACCGCTTGGGCAGGAAACTTCCTTCAATAATGCTGCGAAGCTCGAGTTCAGAAAGCATGGCCAACCTCTCCTTGTTTGAGACTGCCAACAGTTTTTATAGGGTCCGGCAGGCACTTGCCCGCCACGTCTTGCCGGCCTTGGAAGACGCCTTCAACTAATGAGCCTACTCGGCAAAATCCACTGCGGTTGTAACCTTTCTTCATAAGCTCAGCGCTTGCTTATACGCCGTACATCCGACAGTTCACATCATCGTCGAACCGCGCCGATTAAACGTTTAACCGTCAGTCTCAGATCGGGCGCAACAGGCGTGGTCGATTTTTCAGCAACATGTGGCAAACAATCAGCCACTCAACCAGCCGTCGAGCGGAGCTTTCGAAAAGCATACGAAATATATACGCTTCGTATATAAATCCTCCACAGTGAAGCTTATGGGCATCGTCAAGATCACCGACCAACTGCACGAACAACTGCGCCTGGCCAGCGCCGCGATGGACCGTTCCATCAACGCCCAGGCCGAGTTCTGGATCAAGATCGGCCTGCTTGCCGAGCTCAATCCTCAGTTGCCCTACAACGACCTGATCAACAAACTGTTGCTGGACAAACCTGACCTGATCAGGGGGCGCAGCCAATGATCAAGACGCCGCAACAGCTTGCGCTGATGCGCGAGTCCGGGCGCCTGCTGGCCCAGGTGTTCAGCATGCTCGACGGTTTCGTCGCCGCCGGTCGCTCCACCCTGGAGCTGGACAGCGCCGTCGAAACCTTCATCCGCCAGACGTTGCAGGCCCGCCCGGCCAGCCTCGGGCAATATGACTACCCCTTCAGCATCAATACATCGATCAATGAAGTGGTGTGTCACGGCATGCCCAGCGCGAAGCAAATCCTTAAGGATGGCGACATCATCAACATCGACATCACCCTGGAAAAAGGCGGCTTTATCGCCGACTCCAGCAAGATGTACATGATCGGCACGGTGACGCCCAAGGCGCGACGCCTGGTAGAAATGACCTTCGAAGCGATGTGGGCCGGCATCCGCCAGGTCAAGCCCGGCGCGCGCCTGGGTGACATCGGCCATGCGATCCAATGCCATGCGCAGGCCAACGGCTACAGCGTGGTGCGTGAATACTGCGGCCACGGCATTGGCCGGGAAATGCACGAAGAGCCGCAGATCCTGCACTTCGGCCGTCCCGGCACCGGGCTGGAACTGCGCGAAGGCATGGTGTTCACCATCGAGCCGATGCTCAACCAGGGCAGCGCCAAAGTGCGCAGCCTCAAGGATGGCTGGACGGTGGTGACCAAAGACAACAGCCTGTCGGCGCAATGGGAACATACCGTCGCGGTGACGGCGGATGGGTTTGAGGTGTTGACCCTGCAACCGACCGCCTGACCCGATCGTTCCCACGCTCCGCGTGGGAATGCCGCCCTGGATGCTCTGCGTCCGCTCTTGAAGTCGTGACGCAGAGCGTCACAGGATGCATTCCCACGCAGAGCGTGGGAACGATCAGTCGGGTCAGGCCACCTGCTTGACGGAGGCCTCGGCTTCCAGCTCACGCACCAGCGGCAACACGCGTTTGCCGAAATATTCCACTTCTTCCTGGAAGTGCAGGAAGCCGGCCAGCACCAGGTCCACGCCCACCGCCTTGAGCGCGACGATGCGCTCGGCAATCTGCTGCGGGGTGCCGATCAGGTTGGTCTTGAAGCCGTCGTTGTACTGCACCAGGTCTTCAAAACTGGACTTGGCCCAGTTGCCCTCGCCTTCCGGTGACGCCTTGCCGGCCTGCCTGGCGGCATCGCCAAAAGCATTGACCGCTTCCGGGTCGGCCTTGTCGATGATGTCCGCCAGCACGGCCCGCGCTTCTTCTTCAGTGTCGCGAGCGATCACGAAGGCGTTGACGCCGATCTTTACCGAATGATTATTGGCGGCGGCCTTGGCACGGATATCGTCGACCTGGGCCTTGATGCCTTCGGGGGTGTTGCCGTTGGTGAAGTACCAGTCCGACACTCGCGCCGCCATGTCGCGCGCGGCCCTTGAACTGCCGCCCTGGAACACTTCGGGCTGGCCCAGAGGCTTGGGCCTGAGGGTGTAATTGTTGAAACGGTAAAAGTCACCCTTGAAGGTGAAGTCGTCCTGGGTCCACACACCTTTCAAGGCGCGAATGAATTCTTCGGAGCGACGATAGCGCTCATCGTGCTCCAGCCACGGTTCGCCGATGGCCTGGAACTCGCCCTTGAACCAGCCACTGACGATATTCACCGCGATGCGGCCGTTGGTGAGCTGGTCGATGGTCGCCAACTGCTTGGCCGCCAGCGCCGGTTGCCAGGGACCCGGCAGGATCGCCGCAATCACCTTGAGGGTGGTGGTCGCCGCGAGCAACGCGTGGCTGAACGCCACTGACTCGTGCTGGTTTTCCGCGCCGTAGCCGGCGGTGAAACGAATCTGGGTCAGGCCATATTCAAAGCCGGCGGCTTCTGCCAGTTGCGCCAGTTTACGGTTGTAGTCGATGCCCCAGTGGGTGCGCTGCTCGATCTTGCTGACCACCAGCCCACCGCTGACGTTGGGCACCCAATAGGCAAATTTCACGGCGTGTTGACTCATTGGAGGTACCTCGCACAAAGGAATGTAGGAGGACTTGAGCAGCAAGCGTGCCAGCTATGGGTACATGCCCTGCCCTTGCGGGTTGTGGCGCGAAACCTCGGGGTTACGCAAGGCGCCGCGACTGTCATGCAACACTGCATTTTGTGCAAACGCTGTTGCTGGAGCAACAGCGGCTGGCCTCCTCGCGCCGTAAACACGGGCCGCCGCGCCCGGCACGGACTGTGCAAACACCCAGGGACTTGATCACAGCCCAGGAGCCGCACCCATGACCGAGCAACACGTCATCAACCCGCTGTCCATCGGCGTCGACTACCCCGCCCTGGCCGAACGTTTCCGTCCCATCTTCCAGCGCATCGCCGACGGCGCGGTGGAACGCGAACACAGCCGCACCCTGCCCCATGAGCCGATCCGCTGGTTGAAGGAAGCCGGTTTTGGCGCGGTACGCGTGCCGGTGGAATATGGCGGCGGCGGCGCGTCGCTGCCGCAGCTGTTCGAACTGTTGATCGAACTCGCCGCCGCCGACTCCAATGTGCCCCAGGCCCTGCGCGGGCATTTTGCGTTCGCCGAAGACCGCCTGAATGCGCCGCCGGGCGCGGCGCGCGAGGTATGGTTCAAGCGCTTTGTCGACGGCGACATCGTCGGCTGCGCCTGGACCGAAATCGGCAATGTCGCTATCGGCGACGTGGTCACCCAGGTCAGCCCCAACGGCGACGACTGGACACTCAACGGTGAAAAGTTCTACAGCACCGGCAGCCTGTTTTCCGACTGGATCGATGTATACGCCCAGCGCAGCGACACCGGCGCCGACGTCATCGCCGCCACCCGCACGCGCCAGCCCGGGGTGGTGCAAAGCGATGACTGGGACGGCTTCGGTCAACGCACCACCGGCAGCGGCACCACGCGCTTTACCGATGCCGTGGTCGAAGGGCAAAACGTGATCGACTTTGCCACCCGCTTCAAATACCAGACCGCGTTCTATCAACTGGTACTGCTCGCCACCCTGGCCGGCATCGGCCACGCGGCGCTCAACGACGTGGCCCATCAGGTACGCACGCGCAAACGCATCTACAGCCACGGCAACGCCCCGCATGTCAGCCAGGACGCGCAGGTACAACAAGTGGTAGGCGAAGTCGCCGCGCTCGTCTACGCAGCCCGCGCCAGCGCATTGCAGGCCGCACTGCCGGCGCAACAGGCCTACCTGGCCCGCTTCGGTGGCGATAACGCGGCAGAACGCAAAGCCAACGTCGCCGCCGAAATCGAATCCGCGACAGCCCAAGTGGTGGTGTCAGAATTGATCCAGCGAGCCACCAGCCAACTGTTCAACGCCCTGGGAGCCTCCGATGTGCGCCAGGGCAAAGCCCTGGACCGGCACTGGCGCAATGCGCGAACCGTGTCATCGCACAACCCGCTGATCTACAAGGCACGGATCGTCGGCGACTGGGTAATCAATGGCACCGAGCCACCGTTCGTCTGGCAGATCGGCAACGGCCCGGCAAAAGCCTAATGCCCGTAGGAGCGAGCTTGCTCGCGAAAAACTCACTGGCACCGCGTTTATTCAGGAAGCCCGCTTTATCGTTGACGTTTTTCGCGAGCAAGCTCGCTCCTACAGAGGGCGATGCGCAGCCATGGGTATCGACACAACGCTAACCACGATGCGCAGCGAGCCGCCCTTGATCTTGATCTGCTTTTGATCTCAGGCGCCCCGTTAAACCACGCTGGCCGAACGCAGGCTTGAATCCGTGGGCAACCCGGCAGGACG
>NZ_CVTX01000161.1:0-23178 GCF_900005715.1 Pseudomonas sp. 34 E 7 | reverse complement strand
GCGTTTTGCTTACTTTTGCGCTTTTCAAAAGTGAGCCGCCGTAAGGGCGGAACCCTAAGCAGCCGTGACCGCAGCAACGGATATGTACTCGGTCCGATCCAACATCCTGGTCGGCCCAGAGGCCGCCATCGGGAGCAAGCCCCCTCCCACATTTGAGGCCGACAAAGCCCCACATTGGAACCGCCGCTTACCCTAGAACGCCAGTTTGTAACCCACCGCCATCAACATCACCGCCAGACAAGGACGCAGCACACCATCCGGAATCCTGCCCGTCATATGACTGCCCAGATAAATCCCCGGCAGCGAGCCCATCAGCAGAAACCCCAACAGATGCCAATCCATATTGCCCATGCTCGCATGGCCCAGCCCCGCCACCAAAGTCAGCGGCACCGCATGGGCGATCTCGGTGCCCACCAGACGGCGCGTAGCGAGAAACGGATACAGAATAAACAGCGCCACGGTCCCCAGCGCGCCGGCGCCGATGGACGTCAGCGCCACCATCGTGCCGAGCACCGCGCCCGTCACCACCGTCAGCGCATTCAGATTGCGCGGGCGCATGGCGTAGTCGTCACCGGCATGGCGCTGGGCGAACGCCAGCAAGCGTTGCTTGAACAGAATCGCCAGGGCCGTCAGCAACAACACCACGCCCAGCGCCTGCTTGATCACCGCATTCATCGCGCTGGGGTCAGTGTGCAGGCTGGCGAGGAACCACAGGGTCAGCAACACTGCCGGCACGCTGCCCAGGGTGAGCCAGCCGGTAATGGTCCAGTCGATGTTCCTGTTCTTGCTGTGCACCAGCACCCCACCGGACTTGGTGATGGCGGCATACAACAGGTCAGTGCCCACGGCAGTGGCCGGATTGATGCCGAACCACAACAGGATCGGCGTCATCAACGAGCCCCCACCGACGCCCGTCATGCCTACGATAAACCCTACGATCAGGCCGGCAACCACGAACCCCACATTACCCACATCCATCACAGCTACCTGCGGCCTTATAAATTTCTGGCGGCAGGATAGCGATTTTTCTTATAACCACTTATATCAATATGATCTGACTTTATGCTTTTTTTAAAAACCCAACTTTTTTTGCACACCGCTGCATCCAATCGGCATGCCTCCCGAGTAGCAGTCAATGTAACCCTGCTGTCCTACCCAATGGAGAAACACCATGCACGTTAAAGCACTGCTTTGCTTGACCAGCTTGCTCATCGTCGCACCTGCCGCCTTTGCGCAGACCGGCGTGCCCGACGGCATCAAGGTGCCGGATGGCCATAAGGTGACGATGGAAACCACCGGTGTCGGCGAGATCACCTACGAATGCCGCGACAAGGCCAACGCGCCGGGCCAGACCGAATGGACCTTCGTCGGCCCCAAGGCGGTGCTCAACGACCGTAATGGCAAGGCAGTGGGCAGTTATTTCGGCCCGCCCGCCACCTGGCAGGCCCAGGACGGCTCAACGATCACCGGCACTCAATTGGCCGTGGCACCGTCGAGTCCGGGCAACCTGCCCTATCAGTTGGTCAAGGCCAATCCGGCCGAGGGCAAGGGCGCCATGACCGGCGTGACCTATGTGCAGCGGGTTGCGCTCAAGGGCGGCGTGGCACCGGGTACGCCATGCACGGTCGCGAACAAGGGCCAGCAGGAACGGGTCAAGTACCAGGCCGATTACATTTTCTGGGCAGCCAACTGAATAAACTCGGCTACGCTGGCCATGCAGGAGCGAGCACGCTCGCGCCTGCAGAGGACGGTCGTTCACTCAGTGGCAGGAAATGTTGGCTTGGCTGAAATCATCTTTGATTACGAAATGTGCCTGTTGGCCTGCGCCCGTGGCGATCAACGCGCCCTGCATCAGCTCTACGAGCATGACAGCAGCCGCTTGCTCGGCGTGGCACTGCGCATTACCCGAAACAAGGCTCAGGCTGAAGACATCGTGCACGACGCCTTCATCAAAATATGGCACGGCGCGCGCAGTTTCGATCCCGATCGAGGCTCTGCACGCGGCTGGGTGTTCAGCGTGACTCGGCACCTGGCCCTGGACAGTGTGCGCAATACCGGGCGCGTGGTGCCCCTGGATGATCAGGACGAGCCACTTGCCGAACCTGCCGATACCTTTGAATTCGCCGCGCGCTCCGGGCAAATCCACACCTGCCTGGAACGCCTCGACCCGGCCCGCCGCAGTTGCATCCTGCATGCCTACGTGGACGGTTACTCCCACAACGAAATCGCGCAGAAACTGAGTACGCCGTTGGGCACCGTCAAAGCCTGGATCAAACGCAGCCTTGCCGCCTTGCGGGAGTGCATGGCATGAACGACACACTTGATGAACTGGCCAGTGAATACGTGCTGGGCACCCTGCCCACCGAACAGCGCAGCGAAGTCCGGCAACGTCTCAAGCACGATGCGGCACTGCGTGCGGCAGTGGATGCCTGGGAGCAACGCCTGTTGCCCCTCACGGCGCTGGCGCAACCGGTGCGCCCTAGCGCGCAATTGTGGCGGCGCATCGAGCGCCACCTCGCAGCCCCGCACAACCACGTGGCGTGGTGGAACTTGCTGCCATTCTGGCGTGGCCTGGCCGCTGCGGGGTTGATGGCAACCGTGGTACTGGGCACGTTGCTGCTGATACGCCCGCCCATTGCCGAACCCAGCTTTTTGGTGGTGCTGGTGGCGCCGCAAAGCCAGGCCCCCGGTTGGGTGATCCAGGCCAGCGATAACCGGCAGATCCAGTTGATTCCACTGGGCGTGATGCAGGTGCCGGCCGATAAGGCCCTGCAATTCTGGACCAAGGCCGATGGCTGGCAAGGGCCGGTGTCCCTGGGGCTGGTCAAGCCGGGCCAGACGTTGTCGGTGCCACTGGACAAGCTGCCGCCGCTGGCGCCGAATCAATTGTTCGAGCTGACCCTGGAAGACCCGAACGGCTCTCCCACCGGTAAACCGACCGGGCCGATCCAGGCCATCGGCCGCGCGGTCAAGGTGCTTTGATCAATCGACAGTAGGCAACCACACGCGAAACCGCGCCCCGCCCAACGGTGAAGCCTCGGCGGTCAAGGTGCCGCCCTGGGCTTCCAGGGCCCGCCGGCTGATGGCCAGGCCCAGGCCAAAGCCACCGGTGGCGCGGTCGCGGCTGCGGTCCAGGCGATAGAACGGCTCGAAGATGCGTTCGCGCTGATCCGGCGGAATGCCGATACCGTCATCATCCACGCGAATTTCACAGCCTTTGGGGCAGACCTTGACGCCGACCTGGATGCGCTTGTCGCAGTAACGCGTGGCGTTGCGCAACAGGTTCTGCAGCGCGCGGGCAGTGAGACGCGGATCGAGGCTGAAGCTCTCCACGGCGCAGTCGAGCGCGACCTCGATGACGATCTCGGGGTTTTCCAGCTCATCGTCGACGCTACCCAATACGCTGTCGATGAATTCATCCAGCACCACCTCCACGCGTTCCGGCAACTGCGCCGGGTTTTGCAGGCGGCTGTAGGACAGCAATTCCAGCACCAGCTCATCCAGCTCCCGAATATGCGCCACCAGGCCCTGCAAGCGTTCCCGGCTGGCCGCCGGCAGATCTTCCGACAGCGCCAGGGCCAGGCCGAAATCCAGGCGCGTCAGCGGTGTGCGCAGCTCGTGAGACACCGCGTTAAGCAGGTCGCGCTGCTGGTTCAACAGATGCTCGATGTCATTGGCCATGGCGTCGAACACTGCCGCCAGGCTGCCGATGCTGGAACTCGGCGGGATCTGCGTGCGTTCGGCCAGGTTGCCCTTGCCCAACTGCGCGGCGGTGCTTTTGAGACGCTCCAGGTCGCGCCAATGGGGGCGCAACCACACCAGCAGGCAGGCCAGCAGCGCGGCGCCGACCAGCACGTTCATCGACCAGTACAGCAGGTTCATGTCCAGCGGGTCCGGCGGGATGATCAGTTTGACCGCGAACTGCTCGTTGATCGGCGAGCTGACTTCCTCCATCCAGCCCCACTCACCCAGGCGGACCACCGGTTTGCCCTGCTCCAGTAATCGCTCCTCGGCGGGCGTGTAACGCGCGTCCTGGCGCAGCAGCAATTGCACCTTCAAGGGCGCGAAGTCGCGGCTCAGTTGCTCGGTGACCTGCGACCAGCGTTCCACCGGCGCGCGCAGGTATTGCTTGACGATAAGCGTTTGCTGGCCACGGGACTGTTCGACGTTGTAGTTCAGGTAGCGGTGTTCAAACAGCTGGATCACCAGCTTGGGGATCAGGAAAATCGCCGCGCTGTAGGTGACGATAGTGATCAGGTAGAGGCGTAACAGAACACGAAACATGGCTCAGCATTCCCACTCGGAACGGCTGAACAGGTAGCCCTTGCCCCACACGGTCTTGATCTTGCGCGCTTCACCGGCATGGTCGTCGAACTTGCGGCGCAGCTTGGAGATGGCCACGTCCACCGAGCGGTCGGTGCCGTTGAACTCGATACCGCGCAGGCGCTGCAGAATCTGGTCGCGACTGAGCACTTCCCCGGCATGCCGCGCCAATACCACCAGCAGGTTGTACTCGCCGCTGGACAACTCCACCGCCTGCTCGCGCCAGGTGACGCTGCGCTCGGACAGGTCGATGCACAGGTTGCCCATGATGATGCGGTCGCTGGCCACCTGGGGTTCCGACAGGCTGCTGCGGCGCAGCAGGGTGCGCACACGGGCGAGCAGCACGCGAGGCTCACAGGGTTTGGTCACATAATCGTCGGCGCCCATTTCCAGGCCCAGGACCTGATCGTGGCTGTCGTCACGGGCCGTGAGCATCAGGATAGGCAGGCCCGCCGAGTCCGCGCGCAGCAGACGGCAGACCTGCAGGCCGTCGAGGCCGGGCAGCATCAGGTCGAGGATCACCAGGTCCGGCGGGTTCAGCCGCGCCCGCTCACGGACCTGGTCGCCACGGCTGAGCACGCTGACATGGTAGCCATTGCGCTCCAGGTAGCTGGCAATCAACTCGGAGAGTGCGGCGTCGTCTTCCACCAGGAGGATGTTGGGCATGAAGGTGTTTCCAGAAAATACAGTGAGGTGTCGTACACAAATCCATGTGGCAGGTGGCAAGCCCCCTCCCACATTTGATCTTCATTGCAAGCAAGGTTGTGCAAGGATATACGCCCTCAGCGCCCCGCGCGCCGCCCCTTACATTTCTTCACACACGACCTACACAGCTTCACAGCACCACGGCGCAGGTGACTTTAGGATGCGCCAGTCAATATTGGGATAAGAGCATGTCAAAGAATCTATTTGCGCCGTTTTGCCTGCTGGCCCTCACACTGGCGCTGAGCGCGTGTGGTCAGTCAGCAGACGAAGCGCCACAAATGCCGCTGGCCAAAGTGCGTGTCGAGACGCTGCAAGCCAAGCCCCTGTCCATCACCAGCGAATTGAGCGGGCGCATCGCCGCGCCGCGCATGGCGCAAGTGCGCGCCCGGGTTGCCGGGGTGGTGATGCAGCGCGTATTCAATGAAGGCCATGACGTGAAACAGGGCGACGTGCTGTTTCGCATCGACCCGGCGCCCTTCAAGGCCGACCTCGACAGCGCCCAGGCCAACCTGAGCAAGGCCGAGGCCAATGCATTCCAGGCACGCCTGCAGGAGCAGCGCTACAGCCAGTTGGTGGAAGGCAACGCCATCAGCGGCCAGGACTACGACAACGCCCGCGCCGCCCTGCGCCAGACCAACGCAGAGGTTGCCGCGCAAAAGGCTGCCGTCGAGCGCGCCAGGCTGAACCTGGGTTACGCCACCGTGACCGCGCCGATCTCCGGGCGCATCGGCCGTGCCCTGGTGACCGAAGGCGCGCTGGTCGGCCAGAACGAAGCCACGCCGCTGGCGGTCATCCAGCAGTTGGACCCGATCCACGCCGACCTGACCCAGTCCACCCGCGAGCTCAATGACCTGCGCCGTGCCTTCCGTGCCGGCAGCTTGAAGCAGGTCGGCCAGGACCAGGCCAAGGCCACCCTGATCCAGGACGACGGCAGCCTGTACCCATTGCCGGGCAAGCTGCTGTTCGCCGAAATCAGCGTCGACCCGGGCACCGGGCAGATCATCCTGCGCAGCGAGTTCCCCAACCCGGACCTCGACCTGCTGCCCGGCAGCTTTGTGCGGGTGCGCCTGGAACAGGCGGTCGACAAACAAGGCCTGAGCGTGCCGCAACGCGCCATCACCCGCGACAGCGCCGGCATCCCCATGGTGCTGTTGCTGGACGGCGAGCAAACCGTGCGCCAGCAGCCGGTGGAGTTGGGCGCGGTGATCGAGGATCGCTGGATCGTCAGCAGCGGCCTCAAGCCCGGTGACCGCATTGTCGTCGAGGGCCTGCAACATGCACGCCCCGGTGAAAAAGTTGAAGTGGACGACAGCCCGCTCGTGAAGGAATAACCCGCCATGCCGCAGTTCTTTATCGACCGCCCGATCTTCGCCTGGGTGGTGGCCTTGTTCATTTTGCTGGCCGGCGTCCTCGCGATCCCGCAATTGCCGGTGGCCCAATACCCCAACGTCGCGCCGCCCAAGGTGGAAATCTACGCGGTGTACCCTGGCGCTTCGGCCCAGACCCTGGATCAAAGCGTGGTCAGCCTGATCGAGCAGGAGCTTAACGGCGCCGATCACCTGTTGTATTTCGAGTCCCAGAGCAGCCTGGGTTCGGCGACCATTACCGCCACGTTCCAACCGGGCACCAACCCGGAAATGGCCCAGGTGGATGTGCAAAACCGTCTCAAGGCGGTGGAGTCGCGCTTGCCGCAAGCCGTGACGCAACAAGGCTTGAAGGTGGAAAAAGTCTCGGCCGGCTTCCTGCTGCTGGTAACGCTGACATCCGAGGACGGCAAGCTCGACGACGTGGCGCTCAGCGATTACCTGGCGCGCAACGTGATGAACGAACTCAAGCGCCTGAACGGGGTGGGCAAGGCCCAGCTGTATGGCGCCGAGCGCGCCATGCGCATCTGGATCGACCCGCAGAAGCTGATCGGCTTCAACCTCACCCCGGCCGACGTGAATGCCGCGATCAGCGCGCAGAACGCTCAAGTCTCCGCCGGCAGCATCGGTGATCTGCCCGCGACAAACACCCAGGAAATCACCGCTGCCATTCTGGTCAAGGGCCAATTGTCGACGCCGGCGGAGTTCGCCGACATCGTCCTCAAGGCCAACCCTGATGGCTCTACCGTGCGCATCGGCGATGTGGCGCGGGTGGAAGTCGGCAGCCAGGAATACCAGTTCTCCACCCGTCTGAACGGCAAGCCGTCCACCGCCGTCAGTGTGCAACTGTCGCCCGGCGCCAACGCGCTGAACACCGCGAACCTGGTGCGGGCGAAGATGGACGAGCTGTCGCGCTTTTTCCCGGCCAATGTGCAATACAAGATTCCGTACGACACCTCGCCGTTCGTGAAGGTCTCGATTACCAAGGTGGTCTACACCCTGCTCGAGGCGATGGCGCTGGTGTTCGCGGTGATGTTCCTATTCCTGCAGAACGTGCGCTACACCCTGATCCCCACGCTGGTGGTGCCGATTGCGCTGATGGGCACCTTCGCTACCATGCTGTTACTGGGCTTTTCGATCAACGTGCTGACCATGTTCGGCATGGTGCTGGCGATCGGCATCCTGGTGGACGATGCGATTGTGGTGGTGGAGAACGTCGAACGGATCATGGCGACTGAGGGCCTGTCGCCCAAGGAGGCGACGAAAAAGGCCATGGGCCAGATCACCAGCGCCATCATCGGTATCACCCTGGTGCTGGTGGCGGTATTCCTGCCGATGGCGTTCATGCCAGGCTCCGTGGGGGTGATCTACCAGCAGTTTTCGCTGTCGATGGCCACCTCGATCCTGTTTTCGGCCTTCCTGGCCCTGACCTTGACGCCGGCGCTATGCGCCACCTTGCTCAAGCCGATTGCCCAGGGCGAGCACCATGCCAAGGGCGGCTTCTTCGGCTGGTTCAATCGGCGCTTTGAACAGCTCACCGACCGCTATGAAGGCTGGGTGGCCTATGCCCTCAAGCGCAGCGGCCGTTACCTGCTGATCTACCTGGTGCTGCTGGTGGGCCTGGGGCTGCTGTTCAGTCGCCTGCCCTCCTCGTTCCTGCCGGTAGAAGACCAGGGCTACACCATCACCGATATCCAGTTGCCACCGGGCGCGAGCAAGAACCGCACGGTGCAGGTGGCCGAGCAGATCGAGGCGCACAACGCCACGGAACCGGGGGTGGGCGATACCACCATGATCATGGGCTTCAGTTTCTCCGGCTCCGGGCAGAACGCGGCGCTGGCGTTTACCACGCTCAAGGACTGGTCGCTGCGCAACAGCGATGATTCGGCGTCGTCGATTGCCGACCGCGCCAACATGGCCTTCAGCGAGCTCAAGGATGCGATTGCCTTCGCGGTCCTGCCACCCCCGGTGGACGGCCTCGGCACCTCCAGCGGCTTCGAGTTCCGCCTGCAGGACCGTGGCGGCGTCGGCCACGCGGGGCTGATGGCTGCGCGTACCGAGTTGCTGGAAGCGGCCGCGAAAAGCCCGATCCTGGCCAACGTGCGCGAAAGCGCCCTGGCCGAAGCGCCGCAGATACAGCTGGAAGTGGACCGCAAGCAGGCCAATGCGCTGGGCGTGGCGTTTGCCGATGTCGGCAATATATTGTCGTCGGCCATCGGTTCGGCCTATATCAACGACTTCCCCAACCAGGGGCGCATGCAGCGCGTGGTGGTGCAGGCCGAAGGCGACCAGCGCAGCCAGGTGGCGGACCTGATGAAGATCAACGTGCGCAACAACGCCGGAAAAATGGTGCCGCTGTCGGCGTTTGTCAACGCCAAGTGGACCCAGGGCCCGACGCAGCTGACGCGCTACAACGGCTACCCCGCCATCGCCATCAGCGGCGAAGCGGCGCCAGGGCACAGCACCGGCGAGGCGATGGACGAAATCCAGCGCCTGGTCAGCCAGTTGCCCGCAGGTTTGGGCCAGGAATGGACCGGGTTGTCCTTGCAGGAACGCCTGTCCGGTTCCCAGGCGTCGATACTGTTGGGCCTGTCGCTGCTGATCGTGTTCCTGTGCCTGGCGGCCTTGTACGAAAGCTGGTCGATCCCGACCTCGGTATTGCTGGTGGTGCCGCTGGGTGTGCTTGGGGCGGTGCTGGCGGTGAGCTTGCGCGGCATGCCTAACGACGTGTTCTTCAAGGTCGGCCTGATCACCATCATCGGGCTGTCGGCGAAGAACGCGATTTTGATCATCGAGTTCGCCAAGGACCTGTATGAACAGGGCGAGGACTTGGTCGACGCCACCTTGAAAGCCGCGCGCCTGCGCCTGCGCCCGATCATCATGACCTCGCTGGCGTTCATCCTCGGCGTGGTGCCGCTGGCGATTGCCACCGGGGCCAGCTCGGCGAGCCAGCAGGCCATTGGTACGGGGGTGATTGGCGGGATGATCACGGCGACGCTGGCGGTGGTGTTTGTGCCAGTGTTTTTTGTGGTGGTGATGAAGTTGGTGCGCAAGCGCGACAAAGACGCTTAGTCCAGCCAAGCGCGGTAAATCATGTGGGAGGGGGCTCGCTTCCGATGACGGTGTGTCAGTCAGTGTGTTTATAACTGATACACCGTCATCGGGGGCAAGCCCCCTCCCACAGGGTTATCGATCAAGTTCATGATCAAGTACAACCGAATAAGCTATGGTGCTCAAAACTACCCAGTATGAGCCGCCATGCCCTTCCTCGCCCGCACCCACCCTCGCCTTTCATCCGCCGCCGTGCTGGGCCTTGCCGTGGGCCTCCTGGTGCCGGCCGAGGCGTTGGCCAGCAAAATCCTGATCGGCTGGAACGCCGGCGTCTGGACCTACCTGGTACTGATGCTGTGGCTGACCATTCGCGCCAAGGCCGAGGACGTCAAGCGCATCGCTGAAGTCGAAGACGAAAACGCCGGGCTGGTGCTGTTCATGGTGTGCATCGCCGCCATCGCCAGCCTGGCAACCATCACTTTCGAATTGGCGGGCAGCAAAGACCTGGCAACCACCGAGCGCCTGTTGCATTACGCTTTCACCGGGGTGACGGTGATCGGTTCGTGGCTGCTGATCGGGGTGATCTTCAGCGTGCACTACGCCAGGCTCTATTACACCTGGAATGGCAAGGAACCGGCGCTGCGCTTTGCCGAAGGCTTGCTCACGCCCAACTATTGGGATTTTCTGTATTTCTCCTTCACCATCGGCGTGGCGGTGCAGACCTCCGATGTGGGCGTCGCCACCCGCGGCTTGCGCAAGGTAGTGCTGGGACAATCGTTGATCGGCTTTTTATTCAACACGGCGATTCTAGGGTTCTCGATCAATATTGCCGCAGGGCTGTTCGGCTGAGGCTGCACAAACCTTCTAGACGCAGGGCCGACCGTGGGCCCTAATGGCGATACACATTCATCCTCGGTGATTTATGGCCGCGCACAATTGGATCGATCTGTCCCAGGACGCCGATACCGGCATAGAGACCCTGCGCGCGCATTTCCAAGGGCACGCCTACGACCCGCACTGGCATGACAGCTACCTGATCGGCGTTACCGAGCAAGGGGTGCAGCAGTTCAATTGCCGGCGCACCCGCCATAACAGTGTGCCGGGCCAAGTGTTCCTGCTGGAGCCTGGAGAGATCCACGACGGTAACGCGCCCACTGCCGATGGCTTCACCTACCGCATGCTTTATCTGGACCCGTACTGGCTCGCGCGCGAAGTTTCGGCGGTGTTCGAGCAAGCCCCGGCCGACCATCAACTGAGCTTCGCCCGAACGTTGACCCATGACCCGCAGCTGGCCCAGGCGACCAGCCAGGCGTTCCAGAGCCTGCATCACAACGAACTGCGGATCGTGCGGCAAAGTGCGCTGGATCAATTGCTGGCCCGTCTTACCGGGCAACTTCACTGGCGCCGCCGCTACAGCCAGGACCCGCGCCTGCCGCAGGTCGCCCACAGGGCGCGGGAATACTTGCATGACCATCTGCACCACGACATTGGCATGGACGAACTGGCCCTGGCCTGCGGTGTCGACCGCTTTCGCCTGACCCGCGCGTTCAAAAGCGCCTTCGGCCTGCCGCCCCATGCCTACCTGGTGCAATTGCGTCTGACCCGCGCCCGGCACTTGCTCGCCAAAGGCGCACAACCGGCCGATGCCGCCAGCGCGCTGGGGTTCGCCGACCAGAGTCACCTGGGCCGCTGGTTTGTGCGGGCGTATGGACTGACGCCCGCCGCGTACCGCAAGCGCTGCTCAAATCTTCCAGACAGCTGAGCCGCAGGCGAATGAAGATCGACTCCATCAATGGCTTTACCGGAGTGCTTCGCCATGCTGTCCACCTTCATCCCTTTCATGCTGTTCGCGTTCGTCGCCTCTATCACACCTGGCCCCACCAATGTGCTGGTGTTGAGTAACAGCGCGCGTTATGGCTTCAAGGCCGCGCTGCCGATCATCCTCGGCGCGTGCACGGGGGCCGCAGGCATCGTCTTGCTGGTAGGGTCGGGGCTTGGCCAGTCGCTGATGCAAGTGCCCAAGGTGCAAAGCGCCATGCAATGGGCCGGCGTTGCCTGGTTGAGCTACCAGGCCTGGCAGATTTACAGCGCACCGCCCAAGGCTGTGAGCCCGCACACCACCGGCAAGCGCCTGGGCCTCACCGGCGCCGCCGGCCTGCAATTGATCAACCCCAAGACATGGATGATGGCCGTGGCGGTGGTCAGTGTGTTTGCCGGCAATGGGCCGGACCGTCAGGCGCAGGTGCTGTATTTGTCGTTGCTGTTTTTCGCGATTTCCCTGCCCTGTCTCGGCGCCTGGGCGATATTGGGGGCCGGATCGAATCGGTTGCTGCGCTCGACCAAGGCGATGCAACGCTTCAACCGGTGCACGGCCTTGCTGCTGTTGGGTTCGACCTGGTTGAGCCTGCTGATCTGAAGACGAAAAAAAGGGAAGCCGTAGCTTCCCTGTTCACGTAGACACGCGCCTTAAAAATCGTAACGCACGCCAAAGTTGACGCCCCAAGGCTGGTCGATTTTCTTGCCCTGGCTGGTTTCGATGTCGGCATGCAACTTGACGTTCTCCGATACGGTCATGGCCACACCAGCCGCCAGCTCGATGCGCGAGCCGGACAGGTCGTTGTTGAAGCTCTGGTCGTTGATGAACACCTTGTTGCTCTGGTCAAACTCATGGGCCACCGCAGTGCGCAAGTAAGGCTGCAGGATACCGCCGCTGTCCAGTTGGATGTTCTTGCCCGCAGTCACACCGAGCTTGCCGACCACCGAGCTGGAACGATCACCCTTGGCGTGCAGCCCATTGGTCAGGTCGTAGCTTTGCGCCTGGGTGATGGTGGCCGACAACTGCCCATAAGGCTCGACGAAAAAGCCGTCGTCCAACTTGATATGGCGACCGAATTCAGCCGAAGCGCCCACGGCGTTTTGCGCATAGTTGCCTTTGGCTTTCTTGCCATCGCTCATGGTCACATTGTTATCGGTGTGCAACCGGTTGAGCTTGGCCACGCCATCGAAGTACAGACCGCTTTCAGCGTCCATCCAGGTGGCATAACCGCCCACGTAGTAGCTCTTGACCTCGCCGCTGCTGCCACGGTTCAGACTCAGGTCGGACACGCTGTGACCGGCCATCATACCGGCGATCCACTGGCCATCACCGCTCGAAAACGGCGCGTCGGCACCGATGGTGAAGCCCTTCTGGTTTTGCGTGTAGCCCGCACCGTTCTTGTTGGCCGCTACGTCGAACTTGTTGCCGTAGCTGCGCATCCACATACCGTTGCCCGCGCCTTCGCTGAAGCGCAATTCACCCATGCGCGTACGCAGGATGCTCATCTCGCCATACAGCACGGTCGGCGCGCTGTTGAACAAGGCCAGCACCGAGTGAGCGGTGGTACTGGTGCCGCGACGGGAGGGGTCGAGCAGCCAGTCGGTGCCTTCTTTCTTCAAGCCGTAATCGAAGGCGCCAATATCAACGGTGCCGCCCGCCAGGGCGAACTGCGCATCACCGCCTTCGGTGTGCACCACCTTGATCGGCTCGCCCTTGGCCAGCTCGGAGCCGGTGGCGGCCAACAGCAGGCTGTGGTTGCCTTCGGCCTTGCCCTGTACGTTGAGGAAGTCGGTCTGGTTGGTGGAAAAGTCGGTGTGCATGATGAAGGTGCCATTACCGTCCAGGCTCTTCACATCCAGTTGGTAAAACGCGTCCGGCGCGCCGAACTCCACGGCGCCACCGCCCATTTTCAGAGCGTCGACAGTGCTGTTGCCGACCAGCACCCACTTGGACGCTTCGTTCACGCTCAATTCGGCGACGTTCTTCAACTGGCCGGTCAGAAAGGCACCGTTATTGAGTTGCACTTTTGCCTGGCTGCCGTCTTCGACCACTACGTCACCGAACAGCGAGCTGCTGTCCACGTTCAGGTTGGCTGTGGAGCCGCCGGTGACTTCAAGGAGATTGCCGTTACCGCCGATCAGGTTGGAGCCATTGCGAACCTGGATGTCGGCGTTGCTGCCCTGCCGAGTGAAAATGGCCGCGCCGCTTGTGCCTTCAACGCTCGAACCGTCCAGCACCAGGCTGTTGCCCAGCACACCGGAGGTGCCGTCGATGCCCATTTGCACGCCGTTCAGCCCGCCGACAATGTGGCTGTTGGTGGCATAGGCCTGACCGCTGAACAGGGCAATCCCCACACCGGTCGCACCGGTGGCCTGCACCTTGGTATCGACCAGATCAAGTACGCTGTAGGCGCTGGCACTGGCGCCGCGCTGGGTACCGGTGATGGTGGAGTTGACCACTTTGATCCTGGAGCCGACTTTGGACCCGTCCTGCCGGCCGGCGGCCAGCCCGCTGCCATTCTTGTTGAGGATGTTGCTGTTGGTGATCAATACATTGCTGTCGCTGGACTGCAAGGCGGTACTCGCGGTGCTACGCGCAATGACATCGGAGCCGTCGATACGAACACTGGACGCGTAAGCGGTGATGTCCTGGGTCGAGCTGCCCGGGTCGAGTGTCAGGATTGCGGACTGACTGGTAATGTTCCTGGTGACCGCGCCCTTGACGGTAAAGCCGGAGCCTGGCTTTAACTCAAACGCGTCCGGGGTTCCCCCAGGCACGACGAAATCGTCAGGCTTGGTGATGACACGGGCTTCGGCGGCATGCGCGACAAGCATCAGCAAGGTAACGGCGTTGACTTTCAACGCCAGACTTAAAGGCGATGGCTTGAAATTGAATACAATTGACATTGAACGGACCTCTGGGTTGGCATTCCTTCACGGAAAAAATATGGCCGGATCCAAAGTGCGCGGGAGCCAGCCAAACGAGCGGTGCCAAGGTATCCAGAGCGGTTACCATTTTATGTAGGAATAATCTTAAGTAGCCGTATGAACTGGGGTTAGGAGGCGAAGTCGAGGTGGATTTTTTTGCGTAAAAAAACCTAAGAGCGGAGTTAGCGCTCTTAGGCTTAAGTGGTTAAACACAGCTAGGCGGGTACGGGAGTTCCATCACAGAAGGTCCCGGGAGTGCCGGGGGCGCCGGCTTTATGGCCGCGCGCACGATGGAGCGCCTCGTCGGACTTCAAGGGGCTGCCAGCGAATGGGATGGTGTACCAGAGTTTCATTGACCCCGTAAGGCGCGCAGCGGAATTGGGTTGGATGGTTTTAAAAATGTCCGCGTAAGGTCCCAGGTTCATTTCAAACCCAAGATTTCTGTCGCTCTCCGTCAGGATAGTCCTGGTTCTCATGCCAACCGCAGCGGCGACGGGCAATGTTCCAGCATCATCGCTGTAACCCTGGGAATTTAACGTCACTACCATACCTATTTGAAACTCATTGCTCGGCGGAATAAATACGATTAGATCACCGGGGGGCGGCCCGACAGGCCTGAAACTGTCACAGTTGATGAAACCTGTCCCCGTGAGGTTTCTAACCACCGGTCTGTCCAGTGAGATAACGATCGCAGTCACGTCAACGGGTGTGAGGGGTGCTTGCTGTGTATTAGAGGTGCCCGCCGATTCAATCGTGTAATACGCCAACTTGGTACCGTTTTTACCGTCGAAGATGTCGGCCCACGGGATGCGCATATCGACCTCTTCGTCAGCGACGCCACCGGTGATCAGGCGGGTATCAACGATCTTTCCGTTATAAAAAAGCTTGATCGTAAAGTCTCTGGCGTCAGGTGTCGGTGCCTCGTCCCACAGCCTGATCCGCGCGATGGCATCTCGGGACGCATGCGCCGGGGTCAATTGGTCGTCATCCGGCCCTTCACTGCCGTCCAGCCGCACACCTATCACACGTACGGGATTGAGCTTGGTGTTGATCGGATCGGGACCGTCCGGGGTTGGGCCTACGACAAACAGGTCCAGATCGGTCGTCGCCGTCAAGCCCGCCGGGTAACTGACGGAGCGGCGCTTGACCGCATAAGAAACCGTCAATTGCAGCAGCCCTACCGTTGCCCCGTAGAGTGCGACCAGCGTTGCGTAATCGACATGCACGGGAACGGGAAAAATTGCGCTCCCAACCGGAAAGTCAGGCAAGGTTATCGAGCCAAGGCTGGTGGTGAGGGTGATACTCAGCATATCGTCCGCGCGCAGTACATTATCGTATTGGGGAATACGCACTATCGCACCGTTAAGTGCCGCGACATCTGCACGGTTGATCAAACCATCGCCGGGGACCGCCAAGTCGATGGTAGGCGCCTTGAAATTACCGGGTTTGGGAAACAGGCTTACATCCAGGTTAAACGCGCCAGACAACCTCGACTCATTGCCCGCCGCATCCACAATCACATAGCGCAAACTATGCAAGGCATCCGGATGGGCTTGAACCACCGACAGCGGCAACGGCAAACTGAGGTCTGCGGGGATCGTCCAAAACGGGTTCGGGTCACCGGGTACCGGCAAATACGGTTCATCCGAATTTGCAAAATAAAGCAGCGCCCTGTCCCCTGGAGCTTTACCTTGCCCCACATAATCGGGGAATGTGAAGATTGCCGTCTCATTGGGTTTGCTCAAGAAATAATCGGCATCTACGCTATCGGGTAAATCAGCCGGGGGAATAGGTGCGGGAATGGTACCTACCCAACTTTCATAGGGTGCCTCAAGATCGATGATAAGCAATTGCGGGTTGGACTCGGTCTTGTTACCGAGATTGAAGACTTCTATGGCATATTTCAGCTTATTGATACCGACAGGGCGCCGCCCGCGTACAACATTTATTTCAAGCCCGGTGGCAGAAACATTCGCTGCCGGAACAATAATAGGGTTTACCCAGTCCGCCTCATCATTAGGTTGGACCCACAGCGTATAGACATCAGGTTCCAGCGGATTGGTACTGAAATCATCCGGCCGCGGAATCGTCACCATCATGTCTTCGCTCAGAGCGACGGACTTGGTGATCAACCCGGGAAATCCGGGCACCTCCCCCTCCAGTTTGGCGTCCGGAAAAGCGAGCACATCCGGGTTGGCCTTGCGTTCATTTTGGAAGTTGCGAATAGCGTCCAACGTTTGCCTTTTCATAGTCTCTCCAGGATTTTTCAGGTAAGCGTAACTTCGAGGCGCGAGAATCCGCGCCCTGCAACATTGCGAGAACTTCCAACACTCGCTGAATAACTGCAGCGTTAACGTCAGCCAATAAAATGCTATAGCCGCTTCAACTTACTCAGGCAGGACGCGCGTGGCTTGCCCTGTCGCTGAGCAGTTAATAAGGTCACCCGCCTTACAATACCCGCCGCCGGCATAGTTCAAATCGATACGAATTCTTCTGGGCTCGGACTCACCGATCAACACGCCACGACGCCTGACTTGATAAAACACTTGCGCAGAACCAAAGTCGCACATCGGTATAACTTTTTCTTCATAGGGCGCTACCGTAAAGTCCAATCCATTGATCAAGTCATAATCGTTATCAAAGGATTTGCTTTCTGCATAGCGAGACTCTTCAATCACCGGTCCTTCCCAATTATTCGTGGGGTACCCCGCCCAGAAAAACCTCACGACATCATCACGTTCAAAACGTAGATCATTGGCTATATGCCAATGCACGCCATAAAACACCTCGGGTTTTGAACAACAGGATAAATAACCGGCTCCGCCGACCAGGGTATGTTTGAGTATCGGCGATGGAAATGAGATCAGCGTGCCAGTGTTGACATTGACGAACGTGTTTTCAGACTGCTGATCATTCACACCATTACTGGTGGTGTAGTACACGGGCAAGGCAGGATGAATAAAACCTGCCATGACCGCCCACGGAATGACCGTGGAAAACACCAACTGCCCTTCGACATCGCCCGCCTGAACCGTGTAGGACGCGACCGGCCCGACACCGTTCCAGAAGAACCGCAGGACTTGCCCCGGCTCCGGCTTTTCATACAGGAACACACGGGCCCGTGCGCCGGCAGGGTTGTCATCATGGTTGACCACATTCGGCAGGTTGGACACCAGCCCGCGAACCTCTGCCAGGGGTAAATCCGGATTCAGCAGCGCCGGCGCATTGGCGTGGTCTTGCCCGGCGATAGTCAGGTTCACATTCACGCGAATGCCAAACGAAGGAAAGGCGGGCAGCGCTCCGCGAATAATCTCATAGCGTACCGGCACCGTTTCCGGTGCCAGCGTATCCGTCAGAGGCCCTCGCAGCACCGTCCACGGAATCGGCACATCGGTGGGGAACGTATCGACGGGATGGAGCGAGGTGGGCCGGCCTTTCCAATACACCACAACCTGATCCCCCGGCGCCCAGTCGGTATAGCTGCCGATCCGCACAAAAATCCCGGCCCTGGCGTCTTCACGATTGATCAACAAATCGCTGTAACGCTCAGGAGGATAGATTTCGGGAAACGGCAGATCAGAAGGCAAAGGGATCAGGCCCAGTCGAAACTGAAGGCCCGCACTGCGATCACTGAAATTGCCGGCCTTGTCAAAAATGCGAAAAAAGATATAAGCGTCACCATTGTCCAAACCGCGAAATACGTCGGCGGGCAGATACGCGATCAGTGGTTCGCTACTCGATACCCACTCATACACGCCGTCCTCACGCGCGACCGGTGGGTTGGCCAGATTGGAGGTGTAAAAGTGAAGCACGTCGCCATCGTTACGCCCGCTGTAACTCGGCACATGAAACGCGACAAGAGGGTTGGCGAGCAGATAATCCTCGTCCATCACAGGTGAAGGAGGCACCACGAACTCCAGGTGATCCGCAGGATTCAACAACTGCGGCTCATCCATATCCACGGTGAGTGTGCGCTTGGGGTCCAGTACAGTCACACCGCCAAATGAGTCCGTGACGGAGTAATAGAGCTCAACAGGGCCCGACATGGCGCGCAGGACCACCACCGGAATGAACATCTGGTGTTCGATGGGCAGTGGCGGTGGCGGCGCATTGACCGTCAGGAAGGCGCTATAGACCACCGTACCGCCCCGTGCCCAATACAGCGTCAGGATATGCGGCGTGTCCAGCGTTTCCGGTGGCGGCCCCCACTGGGGAATAAGCACTTCAAGCGGTGCAAGCATCAGCGCCGCCGGAATCAGGCCCTCCGGATCCAGCGGATCCACCCCGGGAATAATCATCGGGGCCAATGCCAGAGGCCCGTTGTCATACAGCCTGGAGCTGTCGGCGCTGATCGCTGATTCGTAGGTATCGGACATAAACATTTCCTCAACATGGCAGCCGGGAACAACCAGCAATCACCGTAAGAGCCGGCCTGGGGTTGAAGAAATTAAAGCCTCAATCACACCCGTTCGATACTGTCAGAACTCACAGGTGTGGCTATCCACTCGTCGGATTCCAGCCGTTCAAGCATGCAGGTCCATCAGGTTTTTTCTTGACGACTCGCACGGTGTGGTGTCTTCTGAAACCGGTTTCAGCGCGTACCGATTGTTTAATTCCAATAAGAAAGGCCCGCCACCGTGACTTCTTTTTCCGCCGCCCAGCGCAGCCGTGTGACCATGCTCAATGTGGCCGAACGCGCCGGCGTATCCAAAGCCAGCGTGTCGCGCTTTATCGGCGACGACCGCGCCCTGCTCTCCGACGGCATCGCCCTGCGTATCGAGCAGGCCATCGCTGAACTCGGCTACCGCCCCAACCAGATGGCCCGCGGCCTCAAGCGCGGACGCACACGCCTGATCGGCATGCTGGTGGCCGATATCCGCAATCCCTATTCCATCGCGGTGATGCACGGTGTCGAAACCGCCTGCCGCCAGCACGGCTACAGCCTGGTGGTGTGCAACACCGACCGCGATGACGAGCAGGAGCGCCAGCACCTGGCGGCGCTGCGCTCGTACAACATCGAAGGGCTGATCGTGAATACGCTTGGCCATCACCTCGACCAACTGCTGGAACTGCAACGGGAAATGCCCCTGGTGCTGGTGGACCGCAAGGTCGAGCCGCTGCACAGCGACTTGGTCGGCCTGGACAACCCGGCGGCGGTGCGTATGGCGGTGGAGCACCTGGAGCAACAGGGTTATCGCGACTTGCTGCTGGTCAGCGAAGCCACCGATGGCACCAGTTCGCGCCTGGAGCGCCTGCACAGTTTCAACGCCGAGATTGCCCGGCGCCCGGACTTGACCGGTGCCATGGTTGAACTGGATGGCGAGCTGGAGAGCCGCCTGCGAACCTTTCTGGCCAAGCCCGGCCCCAAGGCGCTGTTTTGCGCCAACGGTGTTGCTGCGCTGGCCTGTACACGGGCGCTGAAAAACCTGGGCTGCAACCTGTTCGATGATGTCGGCCTGATCGCCCTGGATGACCTGGAGTGGTATCCACTGGTGGGCAACGGCATCACCGCCCTCGCCCAGCCCACTGAGGCGATTGGCGCCACCGCGTTTGACTGTCTGCTCAAGCGCCTGCGTGGCGACACAGCCCCCACCCGCACCCTGGATTTCCTGCCCCAACTGATCATCCGAGGCTCCACCCAACTCCCTGTAGGAGCGAGCTTGCTCGCGAAAATCGCCAACGGTAACGCCGCGACTCTGGTTTAACGCGGCGCTCTCTGGTTTTTCGCGAGCAAGCTCGCTCCTACAGAGTCGTACGTTCTTTCAAGAAAAATGAAACCGGTTTCAGAGGTAAACAATAATGCATGAATATCCCGTCTCCATCAGCCTTTCCAGCTACGGCGCCGACCTCGTGCGCCAGCAGGGCCAATTGAGTTTGGTCGCACTGTTGAGCGCCGCCGGTGCCCGGCGCATCGAATGGCGTGAAGAGCTGCTCACCACCGAACAGCCCGACACGCTGGCCGACGCCGCCGCCAAGCACGGCCTGGACTCGGTGTTTTCCTCGCCCCTGGAACTCTGGGTGGCCGGGCGTGCGCAGCCCAATCCGGACCTTGCCGCCACCCTCGACCGCGCCCAGGCCTTCGGCTCGGGCTGGCTGAAAGTCTCCCTGGGTTACTTCACCGACACCAACGACCTGGAGAGCCTGCAGGCCCTGCTCGATCGCCACGCGGTCAAGCTGCTGGTGGAAAACGATCAGACCCTGCATGGCGGCCGGATCGAGCCGATGCAACGGTTTTTCACCGAGGTCGAACGCCTGGGCTTGCCTGTAAAGATGACCTTCGACATCGGCAACTGGCAGTGGCAGGACCAGTCCGCCCTCACCGCCGCGCGCCTGCTGGGCCGGCATGTGGACTACCTGCACTGCAAGGCCGTCGCCCGTCGCGCGGACGGCAAGCTGGTGGCCGTGCCGCCCGGCGCCACCGATTTGCATCTGTGGGAACAACTGCTCACGCACATGACTCAAGGTATTACCCGGGCGGTGGAGTTTCCGCTGCAGGGCGACGACTTGGTCGAAGTCACCGCGCAACAGGTCGCCACCCTCGCCCGCCTTGGCCAACCCCGTGTGGAGAATGCCCATGTCTGAGATCGATATCCTGTCGTTTGGCGAGACCATGGCGATGTTTGTCGCCGAGCAGACCGGTGATCTGGCCCAGGTCGGCCAGTTTCACAAACGCATTGCGGGCGCCGACAGTAATGTCGCGATTGGCCTGTCGCGCCTGGGTTTCAATGTGGCGTGGCTGAGCCGGGTGGGCGATGACTCCCTCGGGCGCTTCGTCGTCGACACCCTGGTCAGCGAAGGCCTGGACTGCGGGCATGTGAGCGTCGACCCGTTGCACCCCACCGGTTTTCAGCTCAAATCCCGCGAAGAGTCCGGCGCCGATCCCGAGGTGGAATATTTCCGCAGAGGTTCGGCGGCCAGCCATTTGTCGGTTGCGGACATCCGCCCGGCCCTGCTGCAAGCGCGTCATCTGCATGCCACCGGAATTCCGCCGGCGTTGTCCGAGGCCACCCGCCAATTGTCGGTGGAGCTGATGACGCAGATGCGCAAGGCCGGGCGCAGCGTGTCATTCGACCCGAACCTGCGCCCCTCCCTGTGGAACAGCCAGGCGCAGATGATCCGCGAAATCAACGCCCTGGCCGGCCTTGCGGACTGGGTATTGCCCGGCCTCGGCGAAGGCCGCCTGCTCACCGGCTTCGATGACCCGGCGGATATCGCCGCGTTCTACCTCGACCAGGGCGCTGAAGCCGTGGCGATCAAGCTCGGCCCCGATGGCGCCTATTACCGTACGCAGATGGACCAGGGCTTTGTCGCCGCCGTGCGCGTGGACACGGTGGTCGACACCGTGGGCGCCGGCGATGGTTTTGCCGTGGGCATGATCAGCGCCCTGCTGGAAAACGCGAGTTTTCCCGAGGCGGTACAACGCGGCAACTGGATCGGCAGCCGCGCCGTACAGAGCCGTGGCGACATGGAAGGGCTGCCTACCCGCGCCGAACTACCCCACCGATCCGTTGCATAACCCACTACCTGTTGCCACAACTACAACAAGCTCAGGAGCAACCTTATGGAAACCGCGAAACTTGCCACCCGCCGTTGGTGGTACATCATGCCCATCGTGTTTATCACCTACAGCCTGGCCTACCTGGACCGCGCCAACTATGGCTTCGCCGCCGCCTCCGGGATGGCCGAAGACCTGATGATCACCCCGGGCATGTCGTCCCTGCTCGGCGCGCTGTTTTTCCTTGGCTACTTTTTCTTCCAGGTGCCGGGGGCGATCTACGCGCAGAAGCGCAGCGTCAAGAAACTGATTTTCGTCAGCCTGATCCTGTGGGGCGGCCTGGCCACCCTGACGGGCGTGGTGTCCAACGCCTACATGCTGATCGTGATTCGCTTCATGCTCGGGGTGGTCGAAGCCGCGGTGATGCCGGCCATGCTGGTGTACCTGTGTCACTGGTTCACCCGCGCAGAACGCTCGCGGGCCAACACTTTTCTGATCCTCGGCAACCCGGTGACCATGCTGTGGATGTCGGTCGTCTCGGGCTATCTGGTGCAGCATTTCAGCTGGCGCTGGATGTTTATCATCGAGGGCTTGCCGGCGGTGCTGTGGGCATTTATCTGGTGGAAGCTGGCCGATGAGCGCCCCAAGGATGCCAAGTGGCTGAGCGACAGCGAAAAGCAAAGCCTGGAAAGCGCCCTGGCCGCCGAACAGGTGGGTATCAAGGCGGTGAAGAACTATGCCGAAGCATTCCGCTCGCCGAAGGTGATCATCCTCGCGCTGCAGTTCTTCTGCTGGAGCATTGGCGTGTATGGCTTCGTATTGTGGTTGCCATCGATCCTCAAGGCCGGCCTGAAAATGGACATGGTCGAGGCCGGCTGGCTCTCGGCGCTGCCCTACCTCGCTGCCGTGATCGGCATGCTGGTGGTTTCCTGGGGCTCGGACAAGCTGCAAAAGCGTAAACGCTTTGTATGGCCGCCGCTGTTGATTGCCTCGATTGCCTTTTATGCCTCTTACGCCCTCGGCGCGGAACACTTCTGGTGGTCCTACACGCTGCTGGTGATTGCCGGCGCGTGCATGTATGCGCCGTATGGCCCGTTCTTCGCCATCGTCCCGGAAATCCTCCCGGCCAATGTCGCCGGTGGCGCCATGGCGCTGATCAACAGCATGGGCGCGCTGGGCTCGTTCGGCGGCTCCTATCTGGTGGGTTACCTCAATAGCAGCACCGGCTCGCCCGGTACCTCCTACCTGCTGATGAGCGGTGCATTGCTGCTGTCGGTGGTGCTGACGATTTTCCTCAAGCCGGGTGCCAGTGACCGTGAACGCACGCCCTTGGCCACCCTCGATATGAAGGCCCATTCCTGATGAAAAAATCCGTGGTTTTATACAAGAAACTGTCTGCGCCGCTGATGGCACGCCTGCATGAGCAGGCCGACGTGACACTGATCGACGCACTGGACGAGGCCGGCCTGGCCCGCTTGCGCGACGCCCTGCCGGGCG